>JBDTWV010000119.1:0-6897 GCA_040006495.1 Dokdonella sp. | reverse complement strand
AGGTCACGGTGGCGCTGCTGATCGCATCGATCTTGATCGACCCCGGCGCACTGCTGCCGCCGACGACAATCTGGTCCTTGACGTTGTGCCCGACATAACGCGCGACAAAGTCATACAGTTTCTGCACCGGGATGCCGACCAGCAAAATCGGCTCATCCTGATGAAGCACCTTGGTGCCGAGAATCTTGCCGGTCTGATCGATCGCCACCAGGATATTCACCGGGTTGCCGGAGTACGCCGGAACCGGTGCCACCATCACCGACTCGAACACGTAACCGATGACCTTGTCACCGGCATAGACGGCGGCCGCTGGTGGCTTGCCGCTGATGTCGTCGAATCGTGTTGCGGTGGGGAAATAGCCCTTGACCTCGGGAAATTTCTGATCGATGCCGGCAGCGGCGTTCATCGAAATGAGCAGCAGAAGACAAGCCACGCAAAGCATGAGCAACCTGCCGGCGAACCCGCCACGATGGGTTGCGGGATCACGACGTAGACTTTCAAATGGCAGTACGTGCATGTCAGACCACCACGGCCTGGCCCGCTACCTGCGGCAGGTCGCGGGAACGCCAGCTGCTGCGGCAGTCCCTGGAAAAGACCAGCCATTGATCGTTCTGCGCGGCCATGACTTCCCGCAACCGCGGCAGCGGCATCGAGGCGGCGGCCACGCTCATGGCATCGGCATCCACCGAGGTTTCGGCCATGACCGTGACACTGGAATAGTTCAGCGGGGAATAACCGGTATGCGGATTGATCACGTGGAACAACTTCTTGTCGGACGAATAGAAGATCCGGTAATTGCCGGAGGTGCCCAGCGCGGCATTGCGCAAGGTCACGATGGATGCGACCTGATTGATGTTGCCCGGATCGACAATGCCGACATGCCACTGGCGCTTGAGATCGTTGCCGGCGATCGCACGCACGTCGCCGCCAGCGTCCACCAAGGCGTGCTCGATACCCGATGCCCGCAACGCGGCGATGCCCTGGTCGATGACGTATCCCTTGGCCAGACCGTCCAGCGTGACCGCCATGCCCGGCTGGGTGAACCGCACGCCCTGCGCATCCAGCGCGATGCGGCGGTAGTTGATCAGCTGGTCCCTCTGCCCGATCTGCGCGCGATCGCCCGTGTCGAGCACGGCAGGCTGGCGCATCGCCTCGAAATACTGCAGCACCGGCAAGACGCTAATATCGAAATCACCGTCCGTCACCGCCGAAATCGCCAACGAACGCTGCAGGACTTCCCTGAGCTCCGGTGGCAGATGCTCCAGATGGCCATCGCGGTTCAGGCGTGCCACCGGACTGGCCGGGTCGAAGCGGGTGAGAACAGCCACCGCGTCCGCCATGCGCCGGAACGCGGTATCGATGGCGACCCCCGCCTTGTCGACATCGTCGGCCAGGCAGGTGATCGCCACCGAGGTCTGCATCAGGGCCTGTTCCCGGCGCACCTCGAACAGGTTGTGTTCGCGCCTGAGCACAAACCAGCCCGATCCGCCGACCACCCCTGCAGCCGCCGCCACGCCAGCGATGGCCTTGAGCAGCTTGCGCCGACTGGGCGAGCGCGGTTGTTCCGTTGTTGCCGGAATACGCATCACATCAGCCTCCCGCGGCTGCAATCAAATCAAGCGAACTCTTCAGGCAGAGCGGCTGCAGAGTTGCTTCAAGCCTTGCGCGCGTACATCACACACCAGCCCTGCGGTGCAATGTCTCCTTCGACGACCTTGCAGGTACCTTTGGCCGTCGGTGTTTTTCCGGGGACGAAATGGATGCAGTTGTCGCATTGGTCCTTGCCATGCGGCTTGGGCTGATACATCGCCACGGCCTGGGATGCCTTGCCGGCCTGCGCCCGTGCCGGCGCGGTTTTCAGCAGGCCGGTTGCCGCAACGGCACCCACCGCGGCAATGGTGATGCCGTTGCGAATCAGCTTGCGGCGACTTTCATTGATGCTGTCATTGATCTCTTTCATGAGGCTCTCTCTGGTGGCGATGGGTATTGATCAGGTGTGGATGTTCTTGAAAGCACGCACGTCGTCGCGCTCCACTTCAGGCGCCGACCAACGACTTATGGTCGGTAGTCGCTGATGCTGGCGTGACGACGCGATCGGGCTCATCGTCGACATCCGCACTGACGCCCAGCCTGCGCCGAAGCGCCGGGCTGGTCGTGGTGTATTGCAACGGGACTTTCTTGCCCGGATTCAGATATTCCCCGGCCGCGAACGCACACAGTGCCGCTTCGTGAAAGCCGGATAAAATCAGCTTCTTCTTGCCCGGATAGCTGTTGACGTCGCCCACCGCGAAAATGCCTGGCGTCGAGGTCTGGAACGTGGCGTTGTCGACGGCCAACTGGTGATGCTCCAGCGTCAGACCCCATTCGGCGATCGGCCCGAGCGCCGGATGCAGCCCCCAGAAGACCAGCAACTGCTCCGTCTCGATGCGCTGGACCACGCCGCTGCGCGCGCGTACACGCACTGACTTGAGCTCGTCCCCGGCTGTTTCCAGCCCCACGATGTCGCCTTCGAAGAACTGCATGCGCCCTTCATCGCACAATTCCTGCATGCGCTTGACGTGCGCCGGGGCCGCGCGGAACTTGGAGGACCGGTGCACCAGGACGATGCTGCGTGCACGGTCGATCAGCGCCATGCTCCAATCCAGTGCGGCATCGCCACCGCCGGCGATGACGATGTCCTTGCCGTCGAAGATGTCCGGATGGGTCACCTTGTAGTGCAGCGACTTGCCCACGAGGCTGGCCGCCTCGGGCACGTCGAGCTGGCGCGGCGAGAACGCACCCAGGCCGCCGGCGACGATCACCACTCCCGTATCGAAGCGCGTACCGGCATTCGTGACGACTTCGAAGCGGCCCGTGTCCATGCGCCGCACCGACGCGACCGTCTCTTCCAGATGGAACTGCGGCGCGAAGGGCCGGATCTGCACTTGCAGGCGCTTGATCAGCTCCCGTCCCGTGCACACGGGTACCGCCGGAATGTCATAGATCGGCTTGTCCGGATAGAGTTCGATGCACTGACCACCGATCTGCGGCATCGAGTCGATCACGTGCGCGCTCAATCCGAGCAGCCCGAGCTCGAACACCTGAAACAGCCCTACCGGACCGGCTCCGACGATGACCGCATCGGTGCGAATCGCCACATCATTCATTGAAATGCATACCTCATGCGAGTTCACCGCTCGAATGACAGCATGCGCTACCGTGATTCATGGGTCCTTGACGTCAGTCAATTCCCAGGACCCCCTGGCCTGCGGCGTGATGCCACACGAAGTAATACGTTTCAATCGTAATCGTGCGTCATTTCATTCGCTGCCGTGGGCTGCGTGATGTCGAACGAATGTCGATTCACCCACGTAACGAGCGTTCGTAGTCCAGCCATGCGACTGCCTGTCGCAGCGTTGACGGTCGCACGTTCCCGTACCTTGGGCTGCATGGTCGAAGCCACAGCGCCGCCTTCCAGGCTGCGATGGAGCGAGCAGGACAGGCTGCGGTATTCCACTCGATTTTGAATTGAATCCATGGTGACGACTTCCGCCGTCAGCACGACTTCGCACCCGGCGGCTGCAAGCGTTGCTCATGCTCTCCCTGTCGCATTGCTCGCGGGTTGCTCCGCATGGCCATTTGGTCGGTCTTTGGAACCGCGGATTGATCCGATCAACTTGCGGTTCGCCTGAACGACACATCTTCGGGAGTAGATTCCGGCTTCACACCGAAATGTCCTCGCCTGACTGGCGAACCCGTCCGTCCAAGCAAGGTAAGGAGTCGTCATGTATTCGACGCTGATGGTTTACCTGGACCCGTTGGCTGACAACACGCGCCTGCTGCAAATCACCGGCGCTCTGGCCGACCGCTTCGATGCGAGCGTGCTTGGCGTTTCTGCCAGCCGCCTGGTTGGGGTTGCCTACGATGTCGGCGGGATTCCGGGTGGAGTGGTCGACGTGGGCCACGGAGAGTTGGTTGAGGCACTGGAAGCAGGCAAGGAGGCTGCGCTGGCCATCCTCCAGCGACCTGGACGCCATATCGAATGGCGTTCCATCGTGAACAAGGGTCCGTTGGAAGCGTCCGTGGTCCGCGAGACGCGCAGCGCAGATCTGGTGATTGCTTCCGCCAATTACCGCGAATCGCTGACCCGAGGCACGCCCTATCTGAATATAGGCGATCTCGTGATGCAGTCGGAACGACCGGTGTTGATCATTCCTCCAGCTACCGTCGAGCTGAAGGCACGCAACGTGCTCGTCGGATGGAAAGACACCCGCGAAACGCGGCGCGCGGTATCCGGTGCCCTGCCGTTGCTGCAGACGGCCGAGCGGGTGCTCGTGATTCAGATCGCCCGCGAGAAGGATATCGCCCAGGCCGAAGACAGCGTGGCGGATGTTGTGCGTTGGCTAAAGCGACACCAGGTGACAGCGGAGGGCATGACCGTATCCGAGCGCGGACGCAACGCGCTCCAGCTCGATGCCGTTGCCAAAACGGAAGGTATCGATCTGATCGTGGCGGGCGCCTACGGACATAGCCGCTTCCGCGAATGGGCGTTGGGCGGAGTGACCCGCAACCTCCTGCTGTACGGTGACCTGTGCGCACTGGTGTCGCACTGAGAGGCAACGCCGCTGTTCTGGCCGATGCTCATGACCGCCGGGCTGGTCGAAACGGGCTCGACCTGGTCGCGCACAACGTCAGGATGGTCGATGAGGAGCTACGCGCGCACGGCAGCATAAGCACCGCCTGGCCACTGCCCGCTCTATCCGCTGGGCGGGAAACACGACGACATCACCTCACATCAACAAGTATTCAAGGCAGCAACGCTGATGGACACGCCGACAGACAGGATTCCCGAACGCATGATGCCGGCCGGACACGCCGGTCTGTTCATGGGCGCACGGAATCTGAAGGAAGCGTGGTCGGAGATCGCAGCGTGGCTTTGGAAGAACGGCGCCAGAGATGCATAACGCTGTTTGATCCAGATCGAGTTCCGCATGCAGCAAGCGTGCGGCTTGAAACCACCCTCCCGTGCCTCAGGCAGAGCTTCTCCGGGACGTCGTTCGCTGGCCGCATCTGATGGCCAGCTTGCTGGATACAAGCGCACATCCAGCAGGCTGATTCTTGTTTCTGTGCGCACGAGCATTTAGCAGCCATGACTCACGTCGTCACCGACAATTGCATCAAGTGCAAATACACTGATTGCGTCGTGGTGTGTCCGGTCGATTGTTTTCATGAGGGCGCCAACTTTCTCGCGATTGACCCGGAGGAGTGCATCGACTGCACCCTGTGCGTACCCGAGTGTCCGGCCGACGCCATCTTCCTCGAAGAGGATATCCCAGCCGGACTGGAGCATTTTCTGCAGATCAACGCCGAGCTGGTGCAATCCTGGCCGGTGATCGACGCGAAGATTCCGGCGCCCGCAGATGCCGACCAATGGAATGGCGTGGCAGCGAAACTGCCACAACTGGAGCGTTGAGCCAAGATAGCCTGGCCACCAGACGCTGGCGCAGTCCTATACCCAACCATTTCAATAGAGAAATCTCATGGCACTTCATCACGCCGCGTCCGGCGAAATTGTTGACGTTCGACCGCTTGGCGAAAAGCTGAAGCATGAAATCCCGGTTACCTTGGTCAAAACTCCATGTCTGCAGGTCTTTCGCTATGTCCTGCTCGAGGGCAAGGAGTTCGCCGAGCACAATGTGCGCGGTGGAATCACGGTTCAGTGTCTCGAAGGCGTGGTTGAATTCACTTCACATGAACGAACGCAACTACTCCGAGCTGGCGAGCTCGTTTATCTTGCGGGAGACGTTCTCCATGCACTCAAGGGAGTCGAGGACGCCTCGGTGCTGGTGACGATTGTGTCGAGCAAGCAGGCCTGAGAAGCTTTTGCCAGCGGCGAAGATGTCATCGCTGGTAGATCATCACTTCGACGGACCGCAGCACGCACCGCCTTCACTTCCCGCGGGCGGATCGTGCCGCCCTTGTTGTTGAAGTTATTGAGCACATAACGCAGCACATTGGCAATCTCGTCATCACTGGGCTGCGGCCCGGGCGCCGGCATCACCAACTCGTAGCCTGTGCTGTTGACGGTGATCCGGTCAACGAACCTTCGCGACCTCAATGCGCTCGCTCAAGAGCACCGCCTGAACGGCTTTCGCCTGCTCGTGGAAGCCGGTGACGAAGGTTTGGCCGTCGGGGAACTAGCCGCGGCGACGGTACTGGCCGGCGCCACGCTGACCAACCATCTGCACATCTTTCGCCATCCCGGCAGCGACATCGGCGCGGCGATTCGCGACTTCCGGAAGGGGGTGAAGGGCGACGTCGAGGACAAGCCGGCGCAACAGCTCAAAACCGATCCGGCCGACGACACCCCCGCTCAGCAACGGCGATAACCTGACTTCGTTACTTCCCATGTGTCGCGGCTAACGATTGCTCACCCCATGCGGCACGTGCCCGGTCGCGACATGCTTGCGTGCCGACTCCACATTGGCCGGGGAGTCGTCGAAGAAGATGTCGGCGCCGAACGCGTCCAGAAACGGGCCCTTGTCACGACCGCCCAGGAACAGCGCCTCGTCGATGCGCACGCCCCAGCGACGCAGGGTGAGGATCACCCGCTTGTGCGCGGGCGCGGAACGGGCGGTGACCAGCGCGGTGCGGATCGGGGAGTCTTCGGCGGGGAACGCGATCTGCAGGCGATGCAGTGCGGTGAGGAAGCCGCGGAACGGGCCGACTGACAGTGGTTCGGCGGCGTGTTCGGTTTCGCTGCGGTGGAACGCTTCCAGTCCCTCCTCGCGCGAAACGCGTTCGCCTTCGTCGCCGAACAGCACCGCGTCGCCATCGAACGCGATGCGCAGTTGCTCGCTGGCACGCGGCGGCGCGGTACTCGGGAGGATGGTCGCCGCCGCGACACCAGCAGCCAGC
>JBDTWV010000118.1:0-6974 GCA_040006495.1 Dokdonella sp. | reverse complement strand
GCGCGGTGTCGAAGTTGCGGCAGGTCACGCGGCCGTCGAGCAACGCATCCAGCGCACTTGGTTCGCCTCGCCCCAACGCAATCTGTTGATCGGCGGCGGCGCATTGGATCGCTGGCGGTGGCGGTGGGCCGAGATCATCGAGCAGCGCTTCGCGACCGCGCTCGGCGAGGTGCTCGGCTTCTATTTCGGTATCGACGCCGCGCCAGCGCGAGTGGCGATGCGCGACCGCCGACAGCGGGCGCCAATGCTGGGTACGCATTGCCTGATCGGCCGCGGTGTGGGAACTGACGCCTTCGGCGACCAACAGACCTTTCGCAACCAGACCGTCGAGCGTCGCAGATGCATGCGAACGAGCGAGGTCGGCGCTGTCGACCCAATCGGTTGGCGACACAGCGCCAAGCACTGCGACTTCCGCCGCGTCCAGCGGCACTTCCTGGTCCAGATGCGATGCCAGCGCGAACCAGGCGACCGTCGAGGCCAGCCGCGGCGTTGTGCCGAGCAGGAGTTCCAAATCGATTTGCTTGTGTTCGCGCGGTTCGATCAACACGGTCAGACAGCGACGCAGGCGCATGGGTGCTCGCAGGAAGAAGGGCGGAAGGGTTGGCGATGGCGATGGCAAAGTCGTTTTGCGTAGCCGCGCCGAGCGGGATTGAGACGCTGGGTGGATGCGATGTCAATCGGGACGCGATGGGGCATGTGGGATTTCTGCAAGGCGCGGCATTTTTGCATGCTCCGATCACAAGGCATCGCGCCTTCCGGCGCTCCCACCGAGGAGCGGGCCGAGGGCGGCCTCCGCCGTTGTGAGAGCGCCGGACGGCGCGATCGTTGCTATTGAGTGCGCGGCGCGAAGGATTTTTGACGCAAGTGGGGATACCTCGGACACTAGACTGCGGCTAGACTGCGGCGGCCAATAACCGACAGGGGGATTGCATGGCTGATACGAATCTGACTCAGGACCAGGCGCGCGCATTGCTGGAAAAGCTGGCACGCGACGACAATTTCCGCACGCTGTTCGAGACCACGCCGGCGCGCGCGTTGCATGCGCTCGGCGTCGATGCGGAAACCATCGTGCATCTGCCCGCCGCCTGTTTGTGCACGAAGGAACTTGCGCCAAAGAGTCACTACGAGGGGCTGCTCGGAACCGTCGTAGATGACGCACTCACCAGCACGATGATGATGCGCCCCCCGCAGATTGGCTTCACAAAGCGCTAGGTTTCACCGCGAGGGCGGCGTCCAACGCCTGCAGTCGTTTGTGCAGGAACGGCAGTTGATCTGCGTGAGGCCAGGCTTTGCGCAGATCGCCAAGCGCGCCATGCGCCGCCTCCGGTTTTTTCAGTTTTATTGAAAACTCGGCTGCGTCGAGCAAGGCCAGATCCGACAGCGCGACATTGATCGGCCCCAGCATGTCTTGGCCGAACTGCTCGGCGTAGGCACGGCCGCGATGCTGCCCAAGCCACTGGGCCTCGGCCAGCGCGTTCGCATAGTCGCCGTGCGCCGCGTACGCATCCATCAGCACGCGATGGCTGAAATAGTATTCGCCGCCATCGATATGGGGTTTTAGCAGCGCGATGGCTTGCTGTGGCTCGCCACTGGCGCGCGCGAGTTCCGCTTCGACGACCACCAGCAGGCTGCTCAGGAACGGGTAATCGCCACTGCGGCTGAGCGTGGTTACGTGGTCGAGTGTCGACTTTGCGAGCTCAGTATCGCCTGAGCGCGCCGCCAGATAGGCGGCGAACATCAGACGAAACTGGGCGCTATCCGTATCGCGTGTCTTTGCAGTTTCCGCGATGTGCAGATAGGTGGTGAGCGCCGGCTTCAGGGCCTCACCAGGCTCGGTCAGCGCGCGCAAGCCGAGATCGACGAGTGCAAATTCCGCATGCAATGTGCCTGGCAACTTCTCGCTGTCCTCCTGGGCCTTCGCGACGGCCGCGCGCGCGCCATCCCAGTTGCCTCGATCGACAGTCAGTGTGATTCCGGGATACAGCGCTTGTGCGTCATCGGTGGCTATACCGCTCTTCCTGCCCGCTCCCAATAGCTTGGTGGCGCGGTCGAACTGACGCTGCGCTGCATACAGATACGCGTGAAAAATATCCTGGGTTGCTAAGCCGTTCGCAGTCGCTGAATCAAAGCGGCGTTGCGCATCGGCATAGCGCTCATTACCGAGGTACAAGGTCGCGAGCAGGTAATCGCCCGTCGCGCGATGCGGATTGGTGGCCACCGCATTTAGTTCGGTCGCGGCAATCGCGGCATCAAAGCGGTTCACGAAGTAATACGAGAAATAGCCAACCGCTCCGCTGGCCGGCGTGAAATCCGGATACAGTTTGGAGAGCAACTGCCATTTCTCCAGTGCCAAGCGTGGATTCTCGAAATTCGCCAGCCATGCCTGCGCATAAAGTGCGTCACGCGCGGAGAGCCGATCGCCTTGGTCTGCCGCCTTGCGAACCTCGCTGATGGCTTCGGCATCGTCGCCCGTGTTGGTCACCGCCAATGCTCCGCCCAGCCCCACGCGCGCGAGTGCAAAATCCGGATCGAGCTTGATCGCCTGCCGATACAACGCGATAGCCTGTTTGGAATCACCCCTGTCCACCGCAGTCGCAGCGAGCGAATACGCGCGCAGCGCATCCAGATTCTTCGTCGCCACCTTCTCCAGCGGCTTCGATTCGTTCGATACCGTTGCCAACGCTTCACCAAGGCGCACGCGCAGTTTCTGATTGACTTGGTCCAACGACGGCAATACCGAGTTCGCGCCGGTGCCGTCAGCCGATTCCGACCACACCGTGGTCTGTGTGTTCGGGTCGACCACCTCGGCGGTCACGCGCACGCGCCCGCCGATCTCGGCAATGGTCGGCAGGATCAACGCGCGAGCGCCGTCGCGCAGCGCAATTTCGGCGCCCACCGCACGGTCGATCGTGGTCTTGTCCGGGTCGCGCTGCATCAGCTTGACGGTTTCGCGCGTCTTGAGGTCGGACAGCACGTTCACGTAGCGCGATTGTTCGAGGCCGATGCGGAACGCGGCATCGATCGAATCGTTGAACGTCGCGTCGCCGGTCAGATTCTTGAGATCGCCGACGACGACCCAGTCGCGGTTCGCGAATGCGATCGCGGGGGCGGGGCGCAGCAGGTACCAGGCCGGGATCGCGATCAAGGCGAGCAGCAACAGCATTTCAATGCTGAGCATGGCCGGGCGGCGCCAGAACGGCGTTTCGCGATGCGCCTTGCCGGACCACGGTGGGGCTCTCAGCGGCGCGAGGCCTTCTTCGCCGACCTCGAATACCAGAGTGGGATCGGGCACGCCCTTGAAACGATAGTGCCCGTAACTGCGCCAGCGCAGCGTGGCCAGTTGCTCGCCGAATTGGCCCTGCGCGCGGTGCGCGAGCGAGTAGGCGACGCCGGACAGCAGGATCTGGTTGGGCAGCGCGAGTTGCATCAGGCGCGCGGCGACGGGCTTGACCAGGCCTTCAACCTCCAGGCGCTTGGCGCCCTTGGCGATATCTTCGGCCGAGTTGTCGAAGGTCAGCACATCACCGACGTGGATGCCGACGCGTGCAGCGACCACGAAGCCTTCATCCGCCGTGAGTTGTTTCAGGCCGCGCTGGTAGGCCAGCGCAAACGCGACAGCCTGCACCGGGCGCTCGAACATGAGCAGGAAGCCGTCGGTCTTGTCGATTTCCAGTCCGCCGTGCGCATGCAGCACGGTGCGCGCCATGCGGTCGTGCTTGCGAAACAGTTCCGCGCCACGTTGGTCGCCGAGGCGCTCGACCAGCGCGGTGGAGTCGACCAGGTCGCAGAGCACGAGCGTGCGCAGCAGCGGCTTCGTGGGCGTCTGCAGTTCAAGTGAAGCCGGCGGCGCGGGTTGGACCAGTGCATTCATGTCGCGAACGCTCATCGTGTGCGCGTCGGACATCCCGCGAAACACTGCGTGACGCCGCGACCGCCGCCGCGCGGTTTTCCGTTCAGTACCGGAAATCGCGCCGAAAATGACGGGGTACTCACCCGTCGTTGTATCGCTGCTGCCTTGACCCCCTAGGCTTCAGGCAAGCGGTAGGTGTTCAGTCCGCCGAAACAGGACTCGATGGACGCAACGAAGGTATTTTGCACGTATCTGGTTGGGTCGCGCTCGACGCGATAATGCCGAAACCGTCGCCACCGCGGCCCTTGACCTCGTACAACGCGGTATCGGCGTCGCTGTACCAGACCGCCCAATCGACGCCGTCCACGCACATGCTGCCGCCAATGCTGACACTTACGGTGAGGCCTTCGTGGTTTTTGCAACCCGGGAAGCGTAGCGACTGCACGGCATGGATGATCTGGGTGGCGCGCGCACGCAATTCCTCTTCACCGGTGACCTGCATCAGCAGTGCGAATTCGTCGCCGCCAAGGCGGCACGGCAGGTCGGTGGACGAGGCGGCATCCTGCGCTTCCTCGGCGATCGCGCGCAATACCTGATCGCCGACCAGGTGACCGCAGCGATCATTGATCTGCTTGAAACGGTCGAGGTCAATCAGAAGCAGGCCGAGCACGGTGCCGGGCAGGCGCAGATCGGCGAGGCGTTCGAGATACATGTATAGACCGCGCCGATTGCACAAGCCGGTCAGCTCGTCGGTCTGGACCAGATGCTGCGCGGTCGTCAACTGGCTGCGGGTCTGGCGCAGCGAATCGAGGGTGACCATCAGGTCTTCGTTGCGGCGCTTGAGGCTCTGGATCAACTGTTGTTCGCTGCCGACCAGATACGAGAAGGAGCGACGCATGAACTGCGCGAGCAGGCGCGGTTCCGACGAGATCAATTGATCGAAGGTGTCGTGTTCGACGATGCGCAAAACCACCGGGGTCTGCGCGACGGCGCTGGCGACGCGCGTATGGCTGCCGATGAACAGGACCAGCTCGCCGAAGAATTCGCGTGCGCCAATCAGCTTGTCCGGCATGCCGTCGCCGAACTCCAGCTGGACTTGGCCCGATTCGATGATGAACATGCTGCGGCCGAGTTCGCCGCGGCGGAAAATGACATCGCCGGGCAGAATCTCGCGACGTTCGCCGACGCGCGCGAACAGCGCGCTTTCCTCGTCGGAGAGCTGGCGGCGAAGTTGGGCCGCGCGCGCCGACCCTTGCTGCGCGAGCGGAGCCGATACTGTTGTCACACTGGGCACGCGAACCTCCCACCGTGGACGTTCAATAGCGGACGATGTTAACCCAAATTGAAGGTGGAATGCCGGATTGCGGGCGCGGTGGGGCGCTGCAGGCACTTGATACCCCCGCGGAGCGTCGAACGACATTCTGCGTCCGAAAGCGCTTGGGGCGTTGGAAACACACGCCTACTGGTCCAAACACCGCGAGACGTGCTTGTTTCGCGACGAAGCGAAGGGCGTGGGCGTCCTTGACGCAGGCTTATCGCCTACTCTGGACTCACGCGGCCCGGTTCTTGCAATTCGCAAACCGCCAGCCGCCTCAGCGTAGTCGCTCCTGCGGCAGCGCGAGGCAGCACCGGCATCGGAACGGCAGGCCCAACGGCAAATACCCTTGCCAGCGGGTGCTTCCTCTCCCACTCTCGTTCCGATGCCGGTCGGCTGCGTATTTCGCGCCGACCTTCCCTCCCCGACTTGGCTTGTCACTGTCGAGCGCCCATTGGCGTGCGCCGGCGCCAATCCTTCTCCCTGCGGGATCGATGCCGGTCGCCGGACCGGGTGAGGGTGGCCCGAAGTTTGGATGAGGGAAGGAACGTCCGAATGCCGCTGCGCGCACAGAGCCTTTTTCTGATCCGCCTTCAGCACCTTGTGCCGGAGGGTGAAGGATTACGCGGCACGTATTCATCGCACCCTACGCGCGGCATGGCGGATCTGTCTCGGCAGCAGCCACGCGACCAGCGCACGGAATAGCACCGACATGACCAGAAACACCGGCGGGTGATCGATCGCGAGAAGGAAGCCGCCGAGCACCTCGTCGGCGGCACCCGCCCGACAAGCGGTCGTTCGTGTGATCGCGTGTTTCTGCTAGCGTTGCACCCGTCCAAAGGCTGCGTAAAGGTGTGGCAATGGGGCTTCTGCTTTGGCTGGTCGTGACGCTTGTCGGATTCGCGCTCGCGTTCGTCGCGAAATCGGCCGTCGTGCTTGGGCTCGGCCTGCTACTCGCCCTTGTCGGCCTGCTCGGATTGGTGCTGGCGATGGCGGCGGCTCGCGTGTCGGCGAGTGCGCGACCGGAAACCTCGATGGCATCGGTCGATGATCTCGGCGCGCTGCGCAACCGCGCCCCTCCCACCACGTTCCGCACGCCACCCGCGCCTGAGCGCAGCGGCGATGCCGGGCCAACCGCCTGAGAGCGATCACTTCGACTCGTTCCCGTCACTGCGCTGCAACATGCGTTTGTGTCGAACATGTGCACAATCGGCGGGTCGCGACGCGCGACATCATCAAGGGAGGTTGCCGTGACCGTTGAATCGATCCTCATTATTCTGATTGTGGGTGCCGTTGCAGGATGGCTGGCCGGACAAATCGTGAAGGGACACGGATTTGGGCTGTTGGGTAATATCGTGGTTGGCATCGTGGGCGCATTCCTCGCCGGTTGGCTGCTGCCGACGCTCGGGGTCAATCTCGGTCTGCCAGGCATCGTCGGCAGCATCATCTTCGCCGCAATTGGCGCCATCATTCTTCTGTTCCTGATCGGCCTGATAAAACGGGCATAAAGCTCGACTGACGTCACTCAAAAGGCCGGATTTCGATCCGGCCTTTTTTATGTCCATGGATGGACGGTATGCCAAAAATGCAGGAGCATTTTCCGGCGATGTCCATGGATGGACGGTACGCTGTGCGGTGTTCGGAACGACGCACTCGCGAACACTTCCGCCATCCGCATCAGTCGCAATGTCCGCAAGCGTCGGCGCTGCATCCACTCGACTGAGCCGCGTCGGTGCCCTCGTGGCAAACTGATGCCCCCCTATCAAGGGTTCTCCAAGGAGGCATCATGTCGAGCTTGCATCCCGTTCC
>JBDTWV010000117.1:0-7004 GCA_040006495.1 Dokdonella sp. | reverse complement strand
AGCACAACCACGCCACCGGCGCGCGCTGAGCCACACAGGAAAACATCATGGCCATCCGCTACACCGGCGTCTCACCCAACATCCTCGATGCGATCGGCGACACCCCGCTGGTGCAGATCGACGGCATCTACGCGAAGCTCGAATTCCTCAATCCATCCGGATCGATCAAGGCGCGCATTGCCGCCTACATGATCGAGCGCGCCGAACAGGCCGGGTTGCTCAAGCCGGGCGACACCATCGTCGAGGCGACCAGTGGCAACACCGGCAACGCGCTCGCGATGGTGGCTGCGGTCAAGGGCTACAAGCTGATCCTGGTGATGCCCGAAGGCTTGTCCAGCGAACGTGTCGCGATCTCGCGCGCATACGGTGCGCAGGTGGTGTTTTGTGGACATTTCCACGTCAATGACGCACTCGCCAAGGCGCGTGACCTTGGCCAGCAGCCGGGATATTTCGCGCCGAGCCAGTTCGAGTCGGAATGGAACGTCGAAGAGAATCGCGTGATCCTTGGCCCAGAGATCCTTGCCCAGCTTCCCGCTGGCGTCGTACCTGACGCGCTGGTAGCCGGAGTCGGCACCGGCGGCACCTTGATCGGTGTTGGCCAGGCGTTCCGCGCGGCCAACCCGAAGGTGCGCCTGTTCGCGATGGAGCCGTCCGAATCGTGCACCCTGCTTTGCGGCGAAATTGCTATGCACCAGATCGAAGGCATTGCCGACGGTTTCGTGCCCGGCATCTTCCAGCGCCACAGCGATCTTGTGGATGAAATGCTGAGCGTTTCCAGCAGCGACGCGGTCGAGGCAATGACCTGGCTCGCGCGCAACCACGGCCTGTTCTGCGGACCAAGCTCCGGCGCGCACCTGCTCGCCGCACGCCGCGTGCGCGATCGCTATCCGGAACTCAAGGCCATCGTCACGTTGTTCTGCGACGAAGGCGAAAAATACCTGCAGGAACACTTCATGCGCGCCGACAGCGTGCCGGTCGACGCATCACATTTTGCTTGAGCGGTCAGGCGCACTGCCGGCAACACGGGTAACGTCCGGCAACTGCCGCGCCGCGTGCAGGTCGTCAACCTAGGACGATGCGAAAAAGGCCATCGGAATCGATGTCCATTGTGCCGTGCAGGTGCATGCCGACTGCGCCCACGTACTTGCCATTGGTGGTGAAGGTCCATTGGCAGGCCCGTGCCAGCGGCCAGCAACCAACCGATCTGCGCACTGGCGTCCGGCTCCGCATTCCCGCCCAACGTTTTGCGCTGCAACACGAGCAGGTCGCAATGAGCGACCGCGGCGACGGAACTGCATTGTGGTCCGTCCAGTGAAAACACAATGACCGCCGCATGCCCGCGGTTGCCGTGCCCATCAAAGCCGAGGTGCCCGATGAATTGCATGAAGATATCCCGACGCTGGCTGACCCTGATACCCGCAGCCTTGGCACTCGTCGGCGCGATGGCTGTGGTGCACGCCGATGCACCGCGGGTTCGCGTGGACTGGATCAATCCCGCCGGATTTTCCGACGTGCGCCAAAGCATGTGCCGCACCCGCACGAACCCGGAAGAGTGGCTGGGCGACCTTGCCAAGTATGTGCAGCGCCGTGCAGAAAAGATGATCGGCGCAGGCCAGCGTCTGCAGGTGACGTTCACGGACGTGATGCGGGCCGGCCTCTGTGAGCCGTGGCGTGGGCCGCGCTGGGACGATATCCGCATCGTCAAGAACATCTACCCGCCAAGCATCAATCTGCACTACGTGCTGACCAACGCAGACGGCACGACGGTGCGCAAGGGCGAAGCGAAGTTGAGCGACGTGGCGTACCTCAATCGTGGCACGCCCAACAGCAACGATCCGCTGCGCTACGAGAAGCGCATGCTCGATGACTGGCTGCGCCGCGAATTTCCGGGGTAGAACAACCCGTCCGGGGTATTGCTCGCTACTGCAGCGAGCGCCTGCGTCGACTGCAGCCGGGCTTGCTGCGTGCTGATCGGAAACTTGTGAAGCGTAATTGGTGCAGGCCTGCCCGGGCCAGCAGCGCCATGGACCGGGCCGTCACTGGTGCAGGAACTGCGGCACCGCTGAACGTCATGCTTCGCCCAAAATGGCTGCGCATTCACTCTGCGACCTGCTGGCGCGCTCAAGCGACGCCGTTGTCGATGTGCGTCCCGCGCTGGGGGGTTTCTATAGGGTTAGAGCGGACTCCGTTTCTGCCCATGAACGCCGCCGAACAGAGCAAATAGCGTACGTGCGGTAACGCACGTAGAAATTCCGCGCAATTCACTATGCTGCGAAGGAGCGACGCAACACCTTCGGAGATCACGCCCATGCAATTGGCTGCAGATCGCATTCCCGTCAATTGCCTATCCGCGGCAGGACGCAACGTCGCATGGATCGTCATGCTGGCGGTCCTTTGGCCGCTGCAGGCCATCGCGCTGCCCACGTTCGCCAGGCAGACTGGACAGAACTGTGAAGCTTGCCACGCCGGCGGCCAGTTTCCCGAACTGACTGCGTACGGCCGCATGTTCAAGCTGACCGGCTACACGCTCGGTGCACGCACCTTGCCGTTCTCCGCGATGGCCACATTCAGCGACTCAAGCGTCGGGAATACCAGCAAGAGTCCGGACTCGAAACAGGATTTCCAAAAGAACAATCAGCCGCTCTTTGCAACGGCCAGCGTGTTTGTCGCCGGCAAGGTAACCGACAACGTCGGCGCCTTCCTGCAGGTGACTTACGACAACTATGCCAGCCAATCCGATGACGGCAAGTTTCACGGCCACACCAACGCCGACAATATGGACATCCGCTATGCCGATCGCGTGATCGACAGCAAGCACGACTGGATCTGGGGCATCAGCGCGAACAATAATCCTTCAGTGTCCGACGTGTGGAACAGTGCCGCCGCGTGGATGCAATATGTGCCTGTGCCCAGCCCCACCAGCAGTCGCTTCATCGACGGCACCACGCCCTACCCCGGCTTTGCTGCAGGCGGCAACATAACTGGCGTCACCGCATACACGCTTTGGAACCAACTGCTGTATCTGGAAGCGGGCGGCTACCGCAGCGCCACGGGTATCGCTTCATTCATGAGCGCCGGCATTGCCAACGCCGACAAAACCAAACTGCAGGGGACAAACCCGTATTGGCGCGCAGCTCTGATGCACGACTGGGGTCCAAGCAGCATCATGGTCGGCACCTCGGGCATGGTCGCGGATGTCTATGACGATCCTCTGGATACGTCCGACCCGAGCACGCTGCACCACTTCCGCGATATCGGATTCGATGCGCAGTACCAGTATCTGCTCGATCCGAACACCGTGACCGTGCAATTCGCCTACCTGCGCGACCACCAGCGTGTGCCGGCGTTTCTTGCTGGCCAGCCCGTGCAGGATATCAACGGCAATCCACTGCCCAATACGAATGCGAACGACACCACCAGCGTCTTTCGCGCGAAAACCAGTTATGTCTACGCTGCCCGCTACGGAACAAGCGTGGGGTTCTTCAACCAAACCGGCACAACCGATACGGCGCTATACGATCCGACGCCGGTCGCGGGCAATATATCGGCCAATCCCGCCGTGCGGGGTTGGACCTACGAGGTGTTCTGGATACCGGTCCAATACCTGCGCGTGGGTTTGCAGTACACCGCCTACGACAAATACAACGGCGCTGCGCACGACTACGATGGATCGGGCCGCAACGCCCGCGACAATAACTCGGTATTTTTCTATCTGTGGGGCGCGTACTGATCGGTACGCGCTGATTTTCATATCCGACAGAATTTACGGAGGGCGACATGAACGTATTCAAGACTGCACTCGTGGCGCTCGTGGCGATACTTCCATCGGCTTGCGCAAACCTTGAGCGCTCGCGCGACACGGCCAATCCGAACGTTTCCGGGCAAGTGCTCGCGCAGCAAGTGTGCTCGAACTGCCACGGCGTGACCGGAAATTCCCGTTCCCCGGAATTTCCGAACCTGGCTGCGCAACGGGAAGCCTACCTTGTCGCCCAGCTGAGCGGTTTCAAGGCGCACACGCGCGAGGACCCACCGGGTACCGAGTACATGTGGGGTCTGAGCCACAATCTGACCGACAAGCAGATCAAGGAAGTTGCTGCGTACTTCTCCACACAAAAATTGTTACCCGAACCACTCGAAGGCAAGCCCGAGCGTATCGAAGCGGGCCGGGCAATCTTCAAAGATGGCATCCCGGATAAAGCGGTTCCCGGTTGCGGCAGTTGCCACGGGCCGCAAGGGCTTGGCAATGCGGGGGATGGTCCCCGCATTGCCGGGCAGCACAGCCACTATCTGATCAAGCAACTGGCGGTTTTTCAGAAAACCAACCAGCGACCGGAAGGCGCGGCGATGAAAGTGGTTGCCCACAACCTGTCGGCCGAGAATATGAAAAATGTTGCGGCGTTCGTCCAGGCGATGCCAAATCTATAGCGCGCCCGGATTGTCCCAATAGTTCGAGTGGAGCCTGAATCTGCTGCATCCGCGCTTGGTGACGGCGAAGAGTTGCGGGTGGGGCGACAAGGCGTGCCCATAGTGCATGGCCTGGCACCGCATTGGCCACTTTCACGTCCGACCTTCTCTGTCCACGCGTCAAGCGGGCACAATGAACCTCTACAACGAGGAGCCCCCATGGATATCGCGCGTCCGGACCTGCACCAACTCTATCCCGAACATCTGGGGATCCTGAAGACGCGCACCGACGCAGCGCTCGCGCGCGGTGACTTTGATCACATGGTGGTTGCCGCAGGTCGACCTGCGGTGCAGTTTCTCGACGACCGCTCGTATCCGTTCGCGGTCAATCCGCATTTCAAGCACTGGCTGCCGGTCACGAAAGCGCCGGGATCCTGGCTGGTCTACACCCCCGGGAAGAAGCCGAAGTTGATCTATCTGCAGCCGCACGATTACTGGCACGTGGTGCCTGACGCGCCAGCCGGCTACTGGGTCGAACACTTCGACATCACCATCATCCGTGACGCGAACGAAGCGCGCGCGCACCTGCCCATGGACACTGAGCGCTGCGCAATCATCGGCGAATGCTACGCCGGACTCGACGGATTCGCGCCGAACAATCCGCAGGCCGTGCTCGACGACCTGCACTACCAGCGCGCCTGCAAGACGCCGTACGAGTTGGCGCTAATGCGCGTAGCGAGCAAGATCGCCACGCGCGCGCATCGATCCGCCGAGGCGGCGTTCCGCTCGGGCGAGTCCGAATTCGACATCAACATCGCGTACATGGCCACCGCGCGCCAGACCGACAACGAACTGCCGTACGGCAATATCGTTGCGCTGAACGAGCATGGCGCGGTGCTGCACTACACCGAACTTGCGCATGCGCCTCCAGTGCACGCGCATTCATTCCTTATTGATGCCGGCGCGAGTTTCCACGGTTACGCGAGCGACATCACGCGCACCCACGCTGCGGATAATGCAATCGAGTTCCAGGCGCTCATCGATGCGCTCGATACGGCGCAGCAGGGATTTTGCGCGAAGGTGCGTGCCGGACAGAGCTATCCCGACCTGCACGTCCATGCGCATCACGTGTTGGCCAGCATCCTCAAGGATCAGGGCTTTATCCGCATGAGTGCGGAAAGCGCGGTGGAGTCGGGTGTTTCCGGCACGTTCTTCCCGCATGGGCTCGGTCATTTGATCGGCGTCCAGGTGCACGACGTCGCCGGCTTCCAGGCCAGCCTCAGCGGCGGCACTCTCGCAAAGCCACCCGGCCATCCGTATCTGCGCCTGACCCGCGTGCTGGAACCGGGCATGGTGGTGACAATCGAACCAGGACTTTATTTCATCGACATGCTGCTCGCCGAACTCAAGGCGAAGCCGGTCGCGAAGGATATCGACTGGGCGAAGGTCGACGCGTTCCGCAAGTACGGCGGCATCCGCATCGAGGACGACGTGGCTTGCACTGAAGGCGATCCGGAAAACCTGACCCGGGATGCGTTCGCGGCGCTGGGGGCCTAGCGACCGCGGACGGATGTTTCCAGAATCAAGCCTGCGCGCCAAATGGCACGCTTCCCCTGGGTAACGGTCGTCGATGTGCGCACGATGCCGCAGGACGATATCCATGAACGCGCCGCGTGGTCTTGCGGCAACGCGCTGGCTTCACTATCGAAATTCCGGCAATCCCGCGCACTCACCCACTCTCGCGCGGTCGGGCGAGCAGCGCGGACCTGTCGTTGGGAGCGTGTGCCTCAGTCGAAACCGTCCTTGAAGATTTCGTCGGGGAATTCATGGGCTCCGATGTCGATGACCCCGAATGCGACCCGTGGATTGCCCCTCACGTCAATGCTCCCCGTGCCGCCTTCCGCGGTGGTCTGGCCAACATCGCGAAGGGGCGATGCGGGAGCCAGCCGCAGGTCGTCGACGGCAACGAACCCTGGATCGACGTGGTACGGGACCGTTTCATTGACGACCACGCCACCGAAAACCGTGCGCACGCCGATGTCGTCGTGATCGAGAAAGACCGGTCCGGCCGTGGCCAGCTGGATATCCGATCCACCGTTGTTCCAGAAAATGCTGTTCGCAATGCGCACGTCGCCCGGGCCGCTGCTGCTGAACGCGACACCGGCTCGAGTCGATGTGGCGGGGACGGCGTTGCCTGAAACGCTGTTGTTGTTGAACAGGATGCTCGTACCGCTGCCCGCCAGGCCGCTGTTCAACCCCAGGATGACGCCGCTCGCAGCATCGGAAATGTTCGCCACGAATTCGGTGTTGCGCACGAAGATGCCGCCGCTGGCGCCCACCTGTGCAACGAGAAAATCCGTATGGTTGCCGCGTGCCGAGATGTTCTCGAGCGTAAGACTGCCGATCCAATCGGCGGACCCACCCATCGTGATTGGGGCAGTCGATGAGATCGAAACGGCGTTGTAGAACGTCAGGTCATGCACCAGGACCGGCGCGGCGCTCGCGCCGGAGACGTTCACGTCGAGCAGGCGCTTGGTTCCAACGCCGTCGAGCACGGTCCGCTGCGCTCCTCCCAGCGACACGCTGCACGCCGGCAAACC
>JBDTWV010000116.1:0-7004 GCA_040006495.1 Dokdonella sp. | reverse complement strand
CAAGGCCGACAAGGAATTGATCAAGCAATATCGGTACATGCGCAGCATTTTTGCCGACGCGCGCAGAAAACTTGATGCGACGAGCGACAGCTCGAGTCAGCGCGACATCCTGCGCGCACTCGGCGAGGCCGCATTGTCCGAGCATGCGGAATGGGCTTTGATGCATCGCGAGCGACCGCTGGAAAACGCGCGGTTCTGACATCACTCTCCGACGAGGGCACATCCGCATTCAGATCGCCGCATCGATCGTGTGCGGAGGCCCCGATCAACGCCCCGGACGAATCTGGTTGCGCTCCTGCTCACGATCCCAGGCACGCAGTTCATCACGCAAATGGGCGATGCGCTGGCGACCGAGAGCGTTGCGGCCCTCGTCCAGAACCTGCGCATCCAGCAATTCCGCGAGGCGTTGCGCGGTCGGCAACAGCATTTCCCAGGCATCGAGTGCCGGTAACGGGCCGGGCAATGTCATGAACAACGTGACACCTGGCGTGCGTGTTTCATCGAGGCGGCTCATGTCGAAATTGCCGGGCTTGACCATGTTGGCCATGCTGAACACCGGACCATCGACGACTTTGCCGATGACCAGACGGTGGAAGATGCCCATATCACCGAATTGCAATCCGGCCTTTTCGGCGGCAACAACGACATCACTGCCCGCCAGCGTCTCGCCTACGCGGGCCGCGACAAACAGGGTGACGATGCGTTCGATCGTGCGATCCGAGCGCGTACCAACGGTGGAACGCACCGCGGGCTGACGCGTCGCGCCCAAACCCTCAGCTCCGGAGATCGTTGCACCGAGGCGATCGAATTCGTCGCGCGTGGCGATATCCAGCTCGCCCTGAACCTGGTCACCCTGCGCGTCGAGCGCGCCGATGGTCGGCTCGACACGCGAACCATCCGCGCCCTTGCGCGTGCCGCGACGCTGTCCCTGCTCCGGCTTCTGCGGCCGTCCAAACAGGTAGATCAGCGCGAGCACGATGACGCCGATGACGATCAGTGGAATGCCGACTGCAGGGTTCCAATCCATGAGTTCCTTCCGCGTTGGTGAGGGCTTTGCTGAAAATCAGGCCGCGCCCGCGAGTTTGGCCGCTTCCGCCAGATCGACCTGGACCAGGCGCGAAACACCGGGCTCGCGCATGGTAACGCCACAAAGCTGTCGAGCAGCTTCCATCGTTGCCTTGTTGTGGCTGACGAAGATGAATTGCACCTGTTCGCTCATTTCCGATACCAGCGCGCAGAAGCGGCCGACGTTCGCCTCATCGAGTGGCGCGTCAACCTCGTCAAGCAGACAGAAGGGCGCAGGATTAAGTCGAAAAATCGCAAACACCAGCGCGACCGCGGTCATCGCCTTTTCACCGCCGGACAACAGAGAGATGGAGCTGACGCGCTTGCCTGGAGGACGCGCCATGATCGTGACACCGGTGGAAAGCAGATCGTCCCCGGTCAGTTCCAGATGCGCATGGCCGCCGCCGAACAGGCGCGGGAACAACTCCTGCATGCCAGTATTGACCCGATCGAACGTCTCTTTGAAGCGCGCGCGGGTTTCCTTGTCGATCTTGCGGATCGCGCCTTCGAGCGTTTCGAGCGCGGTATTGAGGTCGGTCAGCTGCGCGTCGAGATAGGTCTTGCGCTGCGACTGTTCCTCATACTCCTGGATCGCGGCAAGATTGACCGGTTCCAGGCGGCGGATTTTCTGGTCGAGCTCGGCCAGTTCGCCTTGCCATTGTGCAGGGTCCGCTTCGGCGGGCAGCGTTTCGAGGAGAGCGTCGAGTTCGAAGCCCGCTTCGGCAATGGCTGCGATCAGTGCCTGCGCACGCAAGCGATGTTCCTGCTCGCGCAGGCGCAGCTCGGCCAACTGTTCGCGATGTTGGTTGAGGACTTGTTCGAATCCATGCCGATCCTGTTCGAGCTTGCGCAACTGCGCTTCGTGTTCCTGCACGATCTGGCGCGCCTCGACCATCTGCCTGTCGACGAGCAGGCGCTGGTTGAGATGGGCCTGACGTTCGCTTTCGAGGCCGCCGAGCGGATCACTCCCGGAGGCCAACTGCACGACGAGTTCGCTGCGCCGCGTAGCGAGTTGCGCAAGCTGGCCGTGCATGCGTTGCAGCGATTGCTCAAGTGAGGCGGCCGCGGTGCGGCGCGACTCAGTCGATAGCGCGATCTGATGCGAAGCCTCGCTCGCCTCACGGGCATTCATCCGCGCTTCCTCGCGCGCTTCGAGCAGCGTGCGGCGTGCGCCATCGAGTTCCTGCCGGCGCTGTTCGAGCTCGCCCATGCGTTCGACCGCAGAGTCTAGGCGGCCGCGCGCTTCACGCGATTGCTCGCGATCGGTATCGAGTTTGGCGTTCACTTCCTCAAGCTCGCGGGCGACGCGAACCAGGCGCTCGTTGGCGCTATCGATGCGTCCACGATGGCTCTGCAACTGACCGGCGACTTCTGCCAGGTGCCGATGCGTGGTGTACAGCTCTCGTTGCGCATCGTCGCGCACGCGTTCGGCATCGATGCGCGCCTGCTTGCCTCGTTCGAGGGAGTCGGAATGCGCGGCAATCTCGTTTTCGAGTGCCTCAATTCGCACACCGATTTCACGAATCTCGCGCTCGCGTGCGATCACGCCGACCTGAGCGCCGGCTCCGCGCTGCACGCGCATGAAACCATGACCAATCCACTCCCCTTGCGCAGTGATCTGTGACTGGTCGGCGCCGAGCGCCGCCATGCGCGCCTGCGCCGAGGCAATCGAATCGCTGGTGCGCACGCGTGCGAGCAAGGCCCGCGCCGCAGCCGGACCGCGTACCCGCGCGGCCAGCGAATCGACGGGAACCTCTGCACCAGTCTCGCCCTCGCCCATCAAGACCAGATCGGCATCGACAAGCGCGCCAAGTTCGGCAGCCAGTGCCGCCGGATCATCAACCAGAACCGCGTCGAGCCAACCATCGAGGACAGTTTCGACTGCGCGCTCCCAGCCGGACTCGACCTGCAAGGTTGCGCCCAGTCGCCCCGCGTCGCCCAGGCCGACCCCCTGCAGCCAAGCTTGTGCCGCGCCGCCGTTCTCGCCGAGCGCGGCATGCTGCAGCGCTTCGAGCGAACCGAGCCGGCCGCGCAGATTCTCCAGATCGCCGCGCCGGCTACTCAACGCGGCGTGCGTGGCGCGCTCCTGCTCCAAGGCGACTTCGGCGGCGCCGCGCCGCTCGTCCAGCAAGGACGTGTGCGCATCGACCTGATCGCGCAGCACGCCATGTTCGCTGTCGAGCGTCTGCAACGCGTGCCCGAGTTCGTCGAGATTCGCCGCGCTGCGCTCGGCTTCGAGCGTGCTGCGGCGCTGGTCAGCTTGCAGGCACTGCTTGTCCAGGTAGTCCAGGCGGGTGCGTTCGACTTCGGCCGATTGCCCTGCCTGCGAAGTCGCCTGCGTATGCTGATCCCAGGTCGACTGCCATTCGGCCAGTGCGATTTCCGCACCTCGCAGGCCTTCGGAGGCGGCCTCGTCGGCATCGCGCAAAGTCGCCAGCTGCGGCTCGGAATCGGCCAGCAACGCGGCGAGCTGTTCGAAACGCTGGCGATCGGTATCGATATGCTCGGTGAGCTCGGCGTGTGCGCGCTCGGTTTCCTGGTGCGCGCGTTCGAGCTGCTCGGCCAGCTGCTTGCTGTGCTGGATCTGCTGTTCGACGCGCGCGATCTCGGCACCGACGCGGTAAACCTCGCCCTGCACCACGTTCATGTGCTCGCTAGCCGTCGCATGTGCCTCGCGGCCAGTCTCCAGCGCCGCCTCGGTATGACGCTGCTCGGCAAGCTGCTGCTCGATCGCCAACTCCGCCTTGCGCAGCGCGCCGGAATGCCCATCGAGTTGGACCTGCGCATCGCGCAGATGCAACGCCTTGACCTCAGCTTCCCTTTTTTTCTGCTCTTCCTTCAACGCCTGCCAACGCTCCGCAGTTCGCGCCTGACGCTTGAGATGTTCGAGCTGCTTGTCGACTTCGTCGCGCACGTCGCGCACGCGATCGAGATTCTCGCGTGTCGACTTGATGCGGCTCTCGGTTTCCTTGCGGCGCTCTTTGTACTTCGAGATGCCAGCGGCTTCTTCGAGGTGGTTGCGCAACTGTTCCGGACCGGCCTCGACAATCTCGCTGATCATGCCCTGCTCGATGATCGAATAGCTGCGTGGCCCAAGGCCGGTGCCAAGGAACAGATCGGTGATATCGCGACGGCGGCAACGCACGCCATTGAGAAAATACTGTGACTGGCCATCGCGGCTGACCATGCGCTTGACCGATATTTCGTTGTAGCTCGCGTATTCGCCGGCGATGAGACCGTCGGAATTGTCGAAGATCAGTTCGACCGTTGCGCTGCCAACCGGTTTGCGACTGCTCGACCCGGAGAAGATCACATCGGTCAGCGCATCGCCGCGCAGGCGACTGGCCGCGCTCTCACCCATGACCCAGCGGATTGCGTCGATGATGTTCGACTTGCCGCAGCCGTTCGGCCCGACCACGCCGGTCATGTTGGTCGGCAGGTGCAGGGTCGTCGGATCGACGAAGGATTTGAAGCCGGCGAGCTTGATCGTAGTCAGACGCATGGAAACATGAAACCTTTATGACGCCATGGCGCGAATGCCACGGTGATTAATGGATACAGGAAAACCGGTGCGGACGTCACCCGGATTGTGTGGGTGCGCGCGCATCGATGCTCAACGCGTGGATGTCGGTCTGCATCAGGTCGCCGAGAGCCGCATACACGATGCGATGGCGTGCCAAGGGCGAGTACCCCTCAAAAGCCGCGCTGACCACACGCACCCGAAAATGCCCGCGTCCGTCGCGCGCGCCGACGTGGCCGGCGTGCTTGTGGCTGTCATCCTCGACGACCAGCTCGTTCGGTACGAGGGCCGCGAGCAGACGCGCGCGGATCAGCTCGACGCGATCGCTCAAGGCAGCACCTTGCGGAACGGGCGCACGTCGACGCTTGCATAGACGCCGGCCGCTACATACGGATCGGCGTCGGCCCACGCCTGCGCAGCTGCGAGGTCGTCGAATTCGGCGACGATCAGGCTGCCGCTCATGCCAGCCGGGCCCGGGTCTTCGGCGTCGATCGACGGAAACGGACCGGCCAGCAACAGACGGCCGTCGTTGCGCAGGCGATTGAGTCGCTCCAGATGCGCTGGCCGCGCCGATTGCCTGCCTGCCTGCGACTCGGCGATATCAGTTCCTATGATGGCGTACCACATGTGAGCGTCCTGACAGAGTGGAAACAAACGGCGAAATCGAGAGCGATTCGCGCGCGACGGATGCGCACGTGTCGGCGGTTCTGGTGTTCCGATCGCGGTGTGGATCGACTGGCGTCGAACCCGGTCCGGGTCGAAAAACGCCGGATTGCCGTCACCCCATCCGCTGCGAACGTCTATGTTAGCCCAGCGCCGGACGCTGCGGCATGCACCGGACCCGGCACGACCCGCAAATACCCAATTGCGCATCGGCGCGTTTGCCCGTAGGCTACACGTGAATCGAGATGTGTCAGTAGCCGCGCATGCCAACGCGGCGGACTTTCTGCCCGACCTTGCCTCGTGAACCTTTGACTGATTTTGTCGACCTCCGGACCAGCATTCCGGGCGTCCTTCGTTGCAGGCTGCTGCGCCGGATACCGGGTTTTTCGCCCAGACCGCGTGCCATGCCGCAAGCGGAGCCTGCCGGACGTGACACCCGGCAGGCACCTAACGTGATCTGCACATGACCTACGCCGTGAGGCGCCCTTGCAAGGGTATGAGGTCATGGGATCGAGCATGAACCAGACCGCCGAACAGCCAAGCCCAGAAACGCCGGCCAATGCCTTTGCGCAAATACCGCAGCAGCAGGAAATTGCGCTGGCGGTCGTGCACGGACAGCCTGTATTGGAAATGCCGCTGGATCTTTATATCCCACCGGATGCTCTCGAAGTCATTCTCGAAGCGTTCGAAGGGCCGCTCGATTTGCTCCTGTATCTGATCCGCCGACAGAATTTAGACATCCTCGATATCCCGATCGCCGAGATCACGCGCCAGTACGTCGACTACATCGAACTGATGCACGAAATAAAGCTGGAGTTGGCAGCCGAATACCTGGTCATGGCAGCCATCCTTGCAGAGATCAAATCGCGGCTGTTGCTGCCGCGCCCTCCGCGCGAGGAAGGCACTGAAGACGATCCGCGTGCCGAACTGGTGCGCCGCCTGCAGGAGTACGAACGCTTCAGGAAGGCCGCCGAGGATATCGATGCGATGCCGCGGCTGGAACGCGATTTCGCGGTGGCGAAGGTCGAGGTCACGGACAAGAACGTGATCCACCTGCCACCGCCAGTCGAGTTGCGTGAATTGCTGCTGGCATTGAAAGACGTGATGAAGCGTGCCGACCTGTACGGTCACCACGCGATCCAGCGCGAGGCGTTGAACGTGCGCAGCCGCATGAGCGACGTCCTGCGAGCACTCGGCGATGGCGAGTTCCATCGCTTCGAGAAGCTGTTCGATCCCAGCGAGGGCCGCCGCGGCGTGGTCGTCACGTTCCTCGCGCTGCTTGAGCTGGCCAAGGAACAATTAATCGAGATCATGCAGGAAGGGGCACTGGCGCCGATCTACTTGAAATCGCTGGCAACGGCGTGATTGCCGCGATCGATCCCTGATTGCATAGCCACGTTTGTGATCGACAACTGGTCACTGGAATCACGAAGCGCCCTCCATGGCCGCACTTTCAAATGAACGCTGAAAACTGAACGATGGAACTGCACCCACTCAAACGCATCATAGAAGCGGCCCTGCTCGCCTCCGTGCAGCCACTGACCGTGCCGCAGCTGGCCAACCTGTTCGACGAGTTCGACATGCCCCCGCATGATGATCTCGCCCGCGCATTGCACGAGTTGATGGACGATTGCACGGAACGCGGTGTCGAGCTGGTCGAAGTCGCCTCCGGCTTCCGTTACCAGGTGCGCCAGGACGTGCATCCATTCGTGGCGCGGCTGTGGACTGAGCGACCGTCACGCTACTCACGTGCGCT
>JBDTWV010000115.1:0-7004 GCA_040006495.1 Dokdonella sp. | reverse complement strand
CGGATAAGCAAGGCCCGCGTGCTGCCAAAGTGCCCGCGCGCAGACGTCGAACGGCCATGCATCCGGCAGCGGATTGGCCTGCTCCAACTCCGGCACCGAGAACGCACCGGCGTTGTCGGAGACTGCGGTCGCAGTGCCGACCTGTGGGTCGGCGTAGGCGGCGCGACGCAGACCCTGCAGCCAGTTCGGGCCCACTTCGGCATCGGCATTGAGCAATACGACATCCGCCGCGCCGGCGCGGGTGATGCCACGGTTCGCGGTCGCGGTGAAGCCGCGATTGCTGTCGTTGCGCAGAACGCGCACGCGCTCGAGGCGGGCATAGCGCGCAAGCAGCAGGGCGATGGCGGGATCGGGACTCGCGTCATCGATCACGATCAGGCGCGCGCGGCCGGTCGTATGCGCGAGCACGGCATCGAGACAACGCGCGACGAGATCCGGCGCGTTGTAGACCGGCACCACGATCGCGACCTCGGCGCCGGCAACGTCGACGCCGAATGGAACGAACTGCGCGGGCGCATCAAGGCTCGCAAGCGTGGTTGAAGCGTCGCCAACGGTGACCGCGACAATCGCCGGCGCGCCGAGGCGCAGTCGCATCGGCGCTTCGGCCAGCGCGACGCCACCGCGCCCGAGGCGTGGCAATGCGTCGAAAGCGGCATGACCGGATGGCGAGAACGCAAACCTGAAGTGCGCGTTGCCGTCGGCGCCGAGCGGCGCACTCGTAAAAAAACTGTCATCGAGATCGAGCGCGATGTCGCCTTGCGCACCCGGCTCAAATCCGAGCGTCAACTGCGCGCCGTCCCAGTGCGCCGTGCGCAATGGACTGTTCAATGCCGGCGGTCGGTGTCGCCGCGAGCGCAGGAAGCCGAACATGGCCTCACCGACCTCCGCGCACGAACGCTGGCGCTACGTCATCGGCGTCGCACTCGGAAAGTGCCGCAGCGTCATCGAGGATGCTGCGGTCTTTGAGCGCGACCCACAGCGCGCGCTGCGCGGGATCGAGTTCGTGGCGCGCCGCACCGGGCGCGTTGCGTGTCGGAGGCACGGCCCATTCACGCACCACCGCCGGATCGGGCGTCAGCAGGCCTTCGATGCCGAACGCGCACAGTTCGGCATGCAGGCGATGGGCGAGCGCGACTGGGTCGGCGAGCAAATCTGCATAATCGACCAGCACGCGCCGTTCGCCGCGGCTCGCCGCAAACGCCGCACGCGTGTAGGTCTGCCAAAGCGCGATGGCCTGCGCAGGCTCGATGCCATTGCGCGCGGCGAGCGAGTCGGCAACCTCGTGCGGATCGCGCACAACGTGCACGAATACCGGCCGGGTCAGCAGCGGCAGGAGCTCGCGCGCGATCAGGCACAGGCGCGGTTCCTTGATCAGCCACGGGCGTCGCACATCGAGCGCATTGAGGATCGGTGTGACTTCGCGCCGGAACGCATCAACCGCTGCTGCAGGTGTCGTAGTCGGCGGCCCCTGCCAGTCGCCACCTGCTGCGGCCAGTCGCTGCAGGCAGGCGCCGTGCATTGGGCCCGATTCGTAATGACCTTTTGGATTGTCAGGTCCACGCAACAATTGATCTTCCGGTCCGGCCCACACGCCGATGCGCGCGAGCAGGCCGGCGATGCTCGACGTGCCGGAACGGTGCATGCCGAGTACGACAATCTGACCACTCGCGCGCGGGCCTTGAAGTGCGGGTACATGGAGCGCTGGTGCGGCGCGTGCAGGCGACAGAGTGGCCTCGTGCGCCAGCATCTCGAACAGGCGGTCCGCGCTCGCATCGATGTCGCAACCACGTGCGAACGCATCTGCCCGTGCGCGCGCACTCGGCACGAGGTCGGCGCGGCGTGCGACGACCTCGCGCAGCTGCACGATCAATGCCTCCGGATCGGGCTCGGCCCAGCGCAACTCCGGATGTGCGGAATCGGCGACAAGCCGCGCGACGGCGACCGGAAATCCATGTGTGCGCACCAGCTCCGCCTGGCTGCCGAAGTCGGTGCCAATCAGGATCTTGCCGCAGGCGATCGCATCGGCTGCGCGGGCATGCCAGCCGCCGCCCCGGCGCGCCGACACGTACGCATCGACCGACGCGAGAAGTTGCGCGCGCTGATGCCACGGGAAGCCCCAATCTGCTAGCACGCGGATGCGTGCATCGTCGGCGCATAGCGGCGTGAGCGCCGTGGCGATCGCGGCAGCGTCGCGACCAGGCTGGATATGGATCAGCAGGCGCACCGCGCAGTCGGCGGCGAACGCACGTTGGAACGCCGCGACCAGCAGATCCGGCGCATCGCGCGCGAGCTCGGCGGCGACCGCGAGAAAGACGAAATTGCCGTATAGATCGCGCGGCGCTGGAACATCGGGATGGCAATAATCACGATCCACGCCGATCGGCAGAACGTCGATCGGAATCTGCACGCCGGCCGCGTGGAACGCATCACGCTGGAACACATCCGGCACCAATAGCCGGTCCAGTCCGTTCGCCGCCGATGCCCACGCGGCTGGCACGCGCTCCCATTCACCAAACGCGAACGCGACGCGATGGCGCGCCCGAGCCTGCGCGAAGGGCGCATCCGGTGCGCACACCAAGGCGATATCCGGCAATGCCGGGATGGATCGGCGCGCAGCGAGTTCGAGACGATGATCCTGCGTATCGGCGACTTCGCGCAAGGTTGGCGCGAAGGCCATGCGTAGGCCACGCGCGTCGAGCCGGCGCAGCAGCAGTCGCGCGAGTTCCGCGTGTTCGGTCGGGAAACGCGTGACGCCGTGCCAGACCGCGTCGCCACGATAGCTGGCGCGCAGGCGGTCGCGCCAACGCGCGCCGAAGGTAGCGCGGCTTTGCGCGAACAGGCGTTCGCGAAAGCCGCCATCGCCGCTGGTCGAGCCATGCTGGTCGTGGCGCAGCGTGACCGCGCCGGCGACGACGTTGGCGATGCCAACATCGGCTGCCCGCAGGCAGTAATCGGTATCCTCGAAATAGCTGTGGAACGCCGGGTCGAGACCGCCAATGCGCTGCAGGCAATCGCGGCGAATGTACGCAAGCGCAAATGCGATCGCTTGCACGCGGCGGATCCCCGGATACTGCGCCACCTCACGTTCGACATGCCCCGATTCGGTCTGTTCGCCGCGCAGGTCATCCGCTTCGATGTAGCCGCCGACATGGTAGACGCGGCCTTCGACCTCTGGTCCCAGCAGGCGGCAGCCAACGATGCCGTTTTCCGGCGCCGCATAGGCCGCGTCACGCAGCCGTCCGAGCCAATCGTGTTGGGTGAACAGCAAGTCATTGTTGAGCAGGACGACGTCGTCGTCCTGCTGCGCGGCGGCGATGCCGGCGTTCATGCCGCGCACGAAGCCGAGATTTTCCGGCAGTCTCACCACGTGAACGCGATCGGCATAGGCCGCGAGTGCCGTTGGCGTCTCGTCGCCGCTGCCATTGTCGACGACGATGATGTCCGCGGCGTCCGGTTCGCTTGCCAGCAGCGAATCGAGGCACCGTCTGGTCAGTTCCCAGCGGTTCCAGGCCAGCACGATCAGCGCGGCGCGACGCATCGCTCAGTCCTCTGCGCTGGAAGCGGCTGGCCAGGGCTGGGCAAGCGCGCGGTCGATATCGTCTTGCGCGAAACTTGTGATTGGCGTGAGCAGCAATGCGGCAACCGCTTCACTCGCATGCGGCGCAGCGCGCAACTGCGTGATCGTCAGCCGCAGCCGTTCGTCTTCGTTCGCGCCTTCGGTTTCGGCCAACTGCAGTGCGGCGACCAGCAGCTCGCGCGGCGACAGCGCGAGCGCACGTGCCAGCGCATCGAGGCGGGATGCATCCCAAGCGTTCATGCGGCCGCTCCGTTCGCACGCATGTCGCCGTGGTACGCCGCGAACACGTCGTCGCGCGCGCCTTCGAGCACGCTTTTGCCGTGCTCGATCCAGACCACACGATCGCACAGCGCGGCGATCTGGCTTTCGTCGTGGCTGACCAGCACCACGGTATGCCCTTCGCCCATGCGCTGACGCAGCGCGGTCCCCGACTTGCGCTGGAATTCGGCGTCGCCGACGCTGAGCACTTCGTCGATCAGCAGCACGTCGGGTTCGACCTGCATCGCTACCGAGAACGCGAGGCGCATGTTCATGCCGGACGAATAGGTCGCGATCGGCTGCTCGAAGAAGTCACCGAGTTCGGAAAACTCGCGGATCGCCGGTAGCCGCGCTTCGATGTCGCGGCGGCGCAGGCCGAGCATCAGGCCTGACAGGATCGCATTGTCGCGCCCGGAAAGATGTGTGGTGAAGCCAAGCGCAAGGGCCAGCAACTGGCACGAGACCTTGCCGCGCCGCACCGTGCCGCGATCGGGCGCAAGGATGCCTGCGATCACGCGCAACAACGTGCTCTTGCCCGCGCCGTTGCGGCCGATCACGCCAAGGCGTTCACCGCGGCGCAGGGTCAGGCTGACGTCCTCAAGCGCCCAGAAACGGCCTTGGGCGAGGCGGCGCTGTGTATTGAACGCGACGCCGACATTGTGCAATTCGACCAGAACGTCGCTCATGTCAGTCCGCCAGCTTCGGATAGCGCGGCGCGAGCTTCGCGACTACGAACGAACCGATCGCGCAGACGACGATGGATACCAGAGTGACCTTGCCCAAGGCGATCCAGTTTGGCCATTGACCGTGCATCAAGATTGCGCGCGACGCATCCATGATCACATTGACCGGGTTCAATTCGGTGAGCAAGTTCCATGGCGAGGGCAGCGGTGGCAGCGCAAAAATCACGCCGGACAGGAACATGACCGCGGTCAACACCTGCTCGATCACGAAGCGCAGGTCCGGCAACAGGGGCACCACCGCAGCAATCACGAAACCGATCCCGGCTCCGAACAGGAGCACCACGACGAACAGCGGCGGCAGTGCGATATAGGTGATGTTTGGCGGATAGCCCATGCTCCACAGGATCACCAGCAGCAGCGCGAAGATGCAGAAGAACTTGACCGTATCCGAGAGCATCGCGACGACCGGGAACATCAATGGCGGCAAGCGCACCTGGCGGATCAGCACAAGATTGCTCCAGATCGCATAGCCGCCATGCGTCATGCACGACTTCATCCATTGCCACAGGGTCAGGCCGATCAGAAGGAACGGGATGTAATTGGGGCCGCCGCTATGCAGGAACACGTCGAACACCAGCCAATAGGTCAGCATCATCAAGGCCGGATCGAGCACCCACCAAAGGAGGCCGAGGTAGCTGCGCGCGCGCTCGGCGCGCAGTTCGGCGTACGTGCTGAACAGGATGAGTTCGATGAGACGTTTGAACATGCGGTGCGGGAAGCGGCTGGGGACCAGCAGGATACCGGATTCAGCCAGCCCTATCGCGCGCAGAGCTGGTCGAGCGCAGGGCCGGCGAAGGCCAAAAACAGCAGCAGCGCGGCGAGCACCGCGCCGATCGCGAGACGCAGCGGGGTCAAGCGCACGGGCGAGCGCATTGGCAAGGATTCACTGGCGGCGATGCAAGCCGCGATGCTTGTCGAGTTCATTGGACCATGCGCAGGCATCACGGTTGGCGCCGTTCCGATCAGGCGGGCGCGCTCGCGCAATGCGACGAGAAAACTGCCGCCGAAGCCGCAAAGGAACGGAATCATCGGCAGCGCAAAGCGCGCCTTCACATGGATCAGCGCGAACAGCGCGAGCTGGTACGCGAAAAATAGCGCGATCAGCAGCTCCGTGGTCGAACCCTGGCGCGGGTCGAACGCGCGCAGCGGGTTTCGCCAGCGCCAGCATGCAATGCCGAACGCGGCTGCGAGCAGCATCAATGCGTGCGAAAGGTCATTCAATGCGGTCAGCGTACGCGTCAGCCACGGCGCACTGGTGTAGATCGACAGATGTCCCGCGCACGCCGGCCCCGGCAGTTGCGACAACAACGGCGTCTTCGCACTGAACAGACGGAAGTACTGGCGCGAGAGCTGATCGACCAGCACGGTACCGATACCGCGCTCGGCGATGACGCCACGCACCTTGTCCAGGTATACCGCGTTGCGCTGCTGCGGCGTCGTGCCACTGGCGAGGAACGCGGGCAAGGTCGCACCGCCCATGTCGCCGACATAGTCACTGCGCCACTGATCGGTGAGGCCAACCCACAGGTTGTAGATCGAGCTGTCCGCGATCATCGGCTTGCCGAAGCTGCGCCAGCCATGCACGAGTGCGGGGCCTGTCACCAGCGCGAGCGCGCAGATGAATACCACGGCCGATCCGGTCGCAAAGCGTGGCTTCTCGCGGCGCACGAAGGCGATCAGGAACAACGGCCAAAACGGCGCGAGCAGGCTCTTGGCGAGGATCGCCAGCCCCACGCAAGTACCGGCCACGCTCGATCCGAACCGCGACAACGGGCGCGCGAGCAACCAGAACACCGCAAGCAACAGGAACAGATGCACGATTTCCGGCCACAACCATTGCGCATAGGCGGCGGTCGCCGGATTGAGCAGGAACAACGCGGCCGTCGTGTTCGCCGCGGCGACGCTGCCGCCGATACGCCGCCACAAACCGCGCAGCAACGCCGCGCAGCCGATGAACAAAACGGTCTGCACGGTCTGCACGGCGAGCAGGTGCACGCCAACAACCGCATAGATTGCGGCCAGCATGAGCGGCTGCAACGGCGGCCAGATCGTGCTCGGCATCCACGGTCCGCCGCCGAGTATCGCGATCGCGCTGGCCTGGTAGCTGGCCTCGTCACCGATCAGCGGCTTCGCACCGTGACCGTAGTACGCGAACCAGAGCAGCGTCTGGATCGCCACGAACAGCGCGATGAAGACGAGCGCGAGTGCGCGCCGTGATTGCGTGCGCGCCGACACGATCGCGTGTCTACCGGACCGGTGGAAGTTCGCCGATCAGGCTTTGGCGGGAACAGCCGGTTCTGGCGCCGCGGCAGGTGCTGCGGCAGGCGCAGCACTGCCGACCGCGCGGCGTTTTGGCGGCGCGCGGAATGTCGGTGTGAATTTTGCGCGCGCGCCACCGGTCGAGATGCCCTCGACGTAGTACCAGT
>JBDTWV010000114.1:0-7088 GCA_040006495.1 Dokdonella sp. | reverse complement strand
GCCAGATTGAATCGGCAGTGCGCAACCAGAACGGCGACGGCCAGGTACCGGTGGTGAGGTTGATGAATAGATCTGGCTTGGCCGCGCGCAGATCGCCGATCAATGCGATTGCCGCAGCGAAGTCACTGTCGAATTCACTGCTCGGCGTGACCTTGTCCGGACTGCCAGTACCATCAACCTTGAACTGGTTGATGCCATATTTTTTCAGTAGATCCAGCGTCACGTCATGGAACAGCGCGTAGTACTTCCTGCCCGACAACGCGAGCCCTTGGTCATCGACCTCGTAACCGCCCGCCGTGGCGGCGGCGAGACGTTCCTTGCGCGGCGGCCCGTAGCCTCCCCACGGCGACAACCACACGCCGGGTTCTGCGCCGAACTTCTCGGCCGCCGCGCGCACCGGTGTGAAGCCGTGTGGAAAATCCTTGCTGAATTGCCATAGATGCGCGTGGTCGTCCCAGCCGTCGTCGAACAGGAATGAATCCATCTTCACGCCGCGATCGATCACCAGTTGTTTGCCGTAGGACTCGATCACCTTGACGGCTTCGACTTCGGTGTAGGGTGTGAAGTACCCGATGTCGTACCACGAGTTGTAGTGCAGGAAGGTGCGAAACGGGGTTGCGCGTTCGTTCTCCAGATAAGCCTGAAAGCCGCGGCGCAGCTGTCCGCGCAGCGCCACACCGAACACCGCGGAATATTTCGTGGCGACGCCGCCGCGCAATGGCAGCACGCGTTTCAGCGTGGCGGTGGCGTGGCCATCGATCGAGCGCGACACCGCCATCGGATGCTCGAAGCCGAAGAAACGGTCGTCGGCGACCAGCGGGGAACCATCAGCGGTGCCATCGACCCAGGCCTGGTCGAGATCAAGGTCGACCAGGGTGACCGAAGCGAGGTCGATCGCCTTTTCCGACTCGAACGTCAGCTCCTCACGTACATAATTGCTGCCATCACGCAGCAACGCGCGCCACTGCACGCGAAGGTGGCTGGCCGGGTCGACGAGCGTCGCCTCGAGCGCCACACCGGCATGCCGTTCTGCGCCGCGAGCCGCGCCGGGCGTGGCCGAGATGCGGTTGCAATGCACCGCGCCGTCGAGCCGAAAGCTCGCCGCGGCGAGCTTCTTCCCACCGCGCGGAAGCACCGAAAACAGCTCGCCGTGCAGTGCGTTCTTGGTTCCGGTAAACCCGTTGTCGAACGCAGCCGGGCGCAGGCGCTTGCCATCGATGGCTACGCCGAAATGCAGCGCGGCATTGCCCAGCTCGGCGCCACCCGCAGCGACCTTGCAATGCGCCGGGCCCGGATCGCGTGGTGACCACGGCGCCGGCATTGCCGACGCCGCATCCGTCGCGGCATTCGCGCTTGTACATGCACACGCGGTCAACAGCGCAAGTGATGCGCAAAAAAGTCGGTTTCGATTCACGTGCCACCTCATTGAGACATGTCTGGGGAGTGAAATTCATCCTCGGCATCGGCAGCGCCGCGAACAGCGTCAATCGATTGTGCGCCCGATCCAGATTGTGCTGCGGCCATGGAACGCCGGAATCACCTCACCGATCGTCGCAGCGGGCAAGGAGTCCAGCGCGCGCGTGAACGCGCCGAAACCGCGGCCAGGATCGGCAGCCAAAGCCGGATCGTCGGCCGTGTCGCAGGTGCGCGCATCCGGCATCGGCATACATGTTCCACCCGCTAGCATTCGGCGAGGACCAATACGCGATTCCCGCCAAGCGTCGGCAACAATTCGAGTACCGCATAGGCATATGCGTACGGCAGCGCGCTCGCGGCCGAGGTGCACGGTCATCGCATGACAGCTTTGCATGACTTGCGCCGGGTCACGGAACACCTTGACATTGAGACGTTGCAGGACGTGTTTGCGCGCACCATCGCGCACGCTCAGGGTTCGGTTGATCAGCCCGTGTCCTAGCGGCGCGAACTGGACGTGCGGACTCAGTCCCGAGGCGTTCGCAATCGCTACGCGCGTCGAGGCATCGGGGAAGGGCCAGTGGCGAGCACGACCAGAATCGGACCGCTCAGTGTGCTGCCTCGGTCGCACGCGACATTGCCATGCTGCGTCCGCTATCCCTGACTGCCACCTGGCGAAGCTGATCAGACAAGTACACTTAGTAAGCGATCCACATCAGCCACGATGATACGGATGCCCGGCCAGCATCGTTGCCGCGCGATAGAGTTGCTCGGCGACAACGAGGCGTACCAGCATGTGTGGCAGGGTCAGGGGACCAAGCGACCAGCGCTGGTCGGCACGTGCGATCACCTCCCCAGCGTGGCCATCCGGGCCGCCGATCACGATGGCGAGGTCGCGGCCGTGCATGCGCCACGCGGCGAGTTGTTCTGCGAGTTGTTCGCTGGACCACGGCTTGCCGCGACCGTCGAGTGCGACCACATGGCTGTCCTTCGGCAGCGCGGAGAGGACGGCAGACCCTTCGTCGGCGACCGCGCGAGCCGGGTCGCGACCTTTACCGCGTGCGCCGAGGGGAATTTCGATGAGTTCGAGCGGGAGCTCGTGCGACAGGCGCTTGCGGTATTCGGCAAAGCCGTCGGCTACCCAGCCCGGCATACGTTCTCCGACCGAGATCATGCGCGCTTTCATCGCGACATTGTCACGCGATAGCGAACGTTGCGAGGGAGCCAGCCCGCCGCCTTTGGCGGAGCGCCGTCGCGTAGCAAATGGGTACGCCATGTCCTGATGGGAGGGGCGCAAGATGCGACACGTCTTGAAGCTCCAACGCAAGAGCATCTCGCCTTCCGGCGCTTCCACAAATATTCACCCGCATGATGTCTGATGGGAGCGGCGGTCGCCGCTCCTGCACATTGCAGATGCAGCTTAGCCGGCCAATGTCGCCGGGAAGTCATCGCCGACCGTCCACAGGCGTTCGAGCGCGTAGAACTCGCGCGTCCGCGGCAGCATCACATGGACGATGATGTCGCCGAGATCGACCAGCACCCACTCGCCTTCACGGAGACCTTCAACACCGATGGGTGGCATGCTGGCGTGCTTGGCCTGTTTTACCACCTCTTCCGCGATCGACTTCACATGCCGCGACGAGGTACCGCTGACGACGACCATGATGTCGGTCACGCTGCTTTTGCCGCGGACGTCGATTTCCTGGATGTCCTTCGCCTTGAGATCCTCGAGCGCCTTGCGCACCAGCTTATGCAGGCGTTCCGCCATGTCAGGCGCTCGCGAAATCCTGGGCTTGGTGCGTGCGCGCGGTGGCGCAGTCACGGTCTTGGCAGGGGTTGGTTTGCCAGCGCGCTGCGCGGAAGCTGGCTTGCGAGGCGACGCCTTGCTAGCGGGTGCAGGTTTCTTTTTGGCGATCGCCTTCTTCGTGGCGGCGGCCTTCTTCGCGGCGCCAACGGGCTTGCGCGTGGCAGGGGCCTTGGCGGTCTTGGACGGTGCTGCTTTGCGCGGCTGGGCGCGGGATTCCGACGTAGCCAAGTGGAAGCGACCTCATCAATATAGTGCGCCACAAGCGGCGTCGCCGCAGTATAGGGGCAAATGGGCGGTTTTTGAGTCGGTGATGGGCGCCGCGAACGCGCTGCCCGCGCAAGGGCGACACGGTCGATTCGGACTGCCACCCCGCGACGCGCTAAACTACGCGGCCTTTTCAGATGCGGCGCGACCGCCGAAGCCCATGTCCCAACCGGACCGCGACGCCATTCCCGAATCCCCCCCATTCCGCGACCTCGGCCTCGCTGAGGCGCTGTTGCAGACGCTTGCCGATGTGGGCTACGAGACGCCCTCGCCGATTCAGGCAGCGACGATCCCGCCGCTGCTCGAAGGCCGCGATGTGCTCGGACAGGCCCAGACCGGCACCGGCAAGACCGCGGCGTTCGCGCTGCCGATCCTGTCGCGGCTGGAGTTATCCCGGACCAAACCGCAGGCGCTGGTGCTTGCGCCCACGCGTGAGCTCGCGATCCAGGTCGCCGAAGCGTTCCAGCGCTATGCCGCCAAGATGCCCGGCTTCCACGTGCTGCCCATCTACGGCGGCCAGAGTTACGGCCCGCAGCTCAGCGGTCTCAAGCGCGGCACACATGTCGTAGTGGGCACGCCAGGTCGCGTGATCGATCATCTCAACCGCGGGTCGCTCGATCTGTCGCAGTTGACCACACTCGTTCTCGATGAAGCGGATGAGATGCTGCGCATGGGTTTCATCGACGATGTCGAGGCGGTGCTGAAGAAGACACCGCCGACGCGTCAGGTCGCGTTGTTCTCGGCGACGATGCCGACCCAGATCCGGCGCATCGCGCAAGCTCACCTGCGCGATCCGATTGAGATCTCGATCAAGAACAAGACCACGACCGCGGCGAACATCCGCCAGCGCTACTGGTACGTCAGCGGCGTGCAGAAGCTCGATGCGTTGACGCGCATCCTCGAAGCCGAGCCGTTCGATGCGATGCTGGTATTCATGCGCACCAAAAACTCCACCGAGGAACTCGCGCAGAAATTGCAGGCGCGCGGCTTTTCCGCGGCTGCGATCAATGGCGATATCCAGCAGGCGCAGCGCGAACGCACGATCCAGCAGCTCAAGGACGGCAAGATCGACATTCTCGTTGCGACCGATGTCGCCGCGCGCGGACTCGACGTCGATCGCATCAGTCACGTGTTGAACTTCGATATTCCACACGACACCGAAGGCTATGTGCACCGCATCGGCCGCACCGGCCGCGCCGGGCGCAGTGGCGAGGCGATTCTGTTTGTCGCGCCGCGCGAAAAGCGCCTGCTGCAGGCGATCGAGCGCGCTACGCGCCAACCGATTTCAGAGATGCAACTGCCGAGCGTCGAAGCCGTCAATGACCAGCGCATGACCAAGTTCAAGCAGCGCATCGCCGATACGCTGGCGGGCGATGATCTCGGCATGTTCCGCCAGTTGATCGAGCAATTCGAACAGGAACGCAACGTGCCCGCGGTGGAAATCGCGGCCGCGCTCGCGCGCCTCGTCCAGGGCAACGAGCCGCTGCTGTTGAAGCCACCTTCACGCGATGCGATGCGTCGCGATGACAACCGCCCGTTCGATCGCGATGATCGCAATCGTCGCAGCGCACCGACGCATGGGCAGGCTGAGCACGCGCCGCGTTCAGCGGGTGCATTTCCGTCACGCCCAGCGCGCGATGCGCGCCCGGATCGCGCTGCATCGCGTGAATCGACCCCGCACCGCACGCAGGCTCCCGTCGCGTTCGCCGCACGCCCCACTGCGCCAGACGCGAGTGCGCATCGCAGTGACGAAAACCGCACGGCACTCCCTACCGAGCGCACACGCTCGGAAACGCGCCCGCCGCGTTCGCATCATGCCGAGGAGAACGAGCGCAAACCGCGTCGTGACGACCGTCCGCGCGGCGCGCCCGAAGCCGGATTCGAGACCTATCGAATCGAAGTCGGCAACGAGCACGGCGTACAGCCCGGCAATATCGTCGGCGCGGTCGCCAACGAAGCGGGTCTCGACAGCAAAAACATTGGTCGCATCGAGATCCGCGACGACCACAGCCTGATCGACCTGCCCGAAGGCATGCCGCAGGAGATCTTCAAGCACCTGAAGAAGGTCTGGGTCTCTGGCCAGCAACTGCGCATTACACGCGGTGGCGAAGAGCCAGATCTTTCGAAGTCCGAACGCCGTGCGCATTCGCCTAAACCAGCCTCGTTCAAGCCGCGCTCATCGGCGCCGGGTGGTTTCGACAAGCCGAAGCGGCCGAAGTCAAAGAAGTTCTGATTCGAGGCTGCGGAGTTTTCGCTCCCGATCAGCGTCGCAGCTCAGGTAACCCAAGGTAACCCTTCCCCGTCAGGGAGAAGGGAAAGACGTTGCGGGACTCTCGGTGACGACTAACCGCGATACGGCGCCAGCAGGGCGGAGTCTGCGAATAGCGCATCCGGTACCAGCCAGCGCGGCTCGCGACCTGCAGCGAGCAGCGCGCGCACCTGACTTGCGGAAATTTCGAGCGGCGTAACCGGGATCGGCAGCACGCGTCCAGCGGCGGAGTCGCACAACGCGGCCGCGTTGGGACAGCGGCGTGAGGCGATTTTGGTGCGCAGCTCCGTCGGCAACGCACCGTCGTGGCCGGGGCGGGTCAGAACCCCAATATGAGCGAGGTCGAATAGCTCGCGCCAGCGGTCCCAGCTGGGCAATCCGGCGAACGCATCGCTACCGATCAGCAGCACCAGCGGCCGTTGTTCACCGATTTCCGCGCGCAGCTCGATCAAGGTGTCGACGGTGTACGACGGTCCTTCCCGGCACAGTTCGCGGGTATCCAAGACCAATCGATCCTGACCGAGCAGAGCCGCGCGCACGAGTGCGCAGCGCTGCTCGGCATCGCCGATCGGCTGCTCGCGATGCGGCGGCACACTGGCCGGTAGCAGACGTACTTCGGCATCGAGGAACTCGGACGCCTCCCACGAGACGCGCAGGTGGGCGTTGTGGATCGGGTCGAACGTGCCGCCCAGGATTGCGAGCGGACGAGTCACGGTGCAAGCAACCCGGCCGCGCGTCGCGGTGCCGCGATTGCGGCAATCAGACGCTCCAGTTCGCGCCACGCGTCACCCGGCGGACGGCCTTTTGCCATCGCGTCGATGCGTCCGGCCTGCGCGAGGCACCGTTCCCAGTGCGCGCGGTCGCCATTCTTGAGTGCGCGCTTGAAAAGCCCTTCTCGCGCCGCTGGCCAAATGCGTTCGCTGCGCAATGCACTGTCGACGTTCGGCGCCGACGCAAGGCGCAGCAGCAAGCGCAACTGCATCAGTAGCCAGCCAAGCAGCGGAATGATCTCCTCACCTTCGAAGCGCAGTCCGGTAACGATATGCAACGCGCGCCCGGCGTCGCCACCAATTGCCGCATCAGTCAACCGGAACACATCGTAACGCGCGTCGTCGGCGACGCTGGCTTCGAGCGTCTCGACATCGAGCGTGGTGCCTGCATGCAGCAAGGCGAGCTTGTCGATCTCCTGCGCCGCAGCGAGCAGATTTCCCTCGGCGCGATCAGCGAGCAGTGCAATTGCGTCGGATGTTGCCTTCAGCCCGCGGCTCGCCATGCGTGTGCCAATCCAGTCAGGCATCTCCTCGCGCTTCAGGGGCCAGACGGCCACTGCGCTAC
>JBDTWV010000113.1:0-7125 GCA_040006495.1 Dokdonella sp. | reverse complement strand
GCTTGGAGTCCTCCACCAGGGCGCAATATTCGCGGAAACTGCGCAGGCCCAGGCATCGCCACTGGGCGCGCGCATCCACATGGCGCAAGCACGTCTGGATGTCAGGAATGGCCAGTTCGCCAGCGCTGCGGCGCTGGCGACAAGCGCAGTGGCGGCGCTCACGTCCGATGACTACCAGCGCGAACGCGCAACGGCATGGCTCATTCTTGTGCGTGCGCTGCGTGCGCAAGGCAAAGACGCTACCGCATCGGATGAAACGGATCGTCTGCTGGTCTGGGCGAAAACGCTACACACGCCACCGGCGGACGCCTATGCCCCGCTCGCCGATGCCGAACGCCTGTGGGCCGCACGCCATCTTGACCTCGCGCACGTCGCCTACGCCAAAGCCCTCGCCGCCGCTGAACAAGATGCAATACCGGCCGATACTGCCGAGGTCGTGGTGTCTTACGGCACCAGCCTGATCGCGGATGGCGAATTCGATCGCGCCAGCGCCGTGGTCGGTCAGGTCGCACGTTGGGCCGATCGCGATTTCGCCTGCGCATTGCTGCAGGTTCGCTATTACCGCGCGATCGGGGAACGCGACGCCTGGCAAGCTGCGCTGAAGCGCGCGCGCGGTCTCGCCGGTGAGCGCCAGATCTCGACGCTATTGACCGAGCCGCCTGGCACTGCATCAGCCTCCGTACATCTCACCCACTGAGGACGCCCAAAACCGCTTCGCAACGGTCTCTTCAGAACCGCGCCCCGAACCAAGCAAGTCATTCGGGGCGCGTGCTGTTTCCCATCAATCTGGTCGCGCGTCCAACGGACGGTGCAGACACGCGACGAATACCGCTCAGTGCGTCGGCGCCCCGTCGAAACCATCCTGAAAGATCAAATCGGGGCGATCGAGGCGAATGATGAACGACCGCATGTCACCGTTCGTGTCGCTGGTGAAGCCGCCCATGGTGAGCCCATCGGCGGACATGGCGCCGAAACCGCCCGCCAGATTCGGATCGAGGTCGGCCGGAATCGCAATGCCCTGATCGGCCAGATAGGCCGCCAAGGTCACGGTGCCGACGCCCTCGTGCCAGATCATCGCCGCACGTGGCACATCGGCGAAGAAACCAGCGGAGCCGACAACCGTCGTGCCGTCGTCGCTGACGCCGAACGCAAAGTCCATGTCCGGGATGAGTGTCAGGCCTGCGTTCGCGTCCCAGCGCCATGAGCCCGTGTTGGCATTCACGTCGGTGTAACCACCGCCGACCACGAACTGGCCATTGCTGCTGATGCCGTCCGCTTCGCCGACCGGGTTGCCGCTCGCGTCCGTCACATCCAGTGGCATGAGATCGTGCCAGATGACCGCATTGCGGCTGCCGGTGTCGTCGTCGTTCCAGCCCGCGATCACCCTGCCATCGGCGCTGATCACGTTCGCGCGGGAATAATTTTGCGGGTGGGTGACCGGCAATGCAGACATCCCGGCGGCGGCAGTCCAGATGAATGCCACGGCGGCACCCGTGGAGCCATCACCGAAAGACAGGCCAACGACCGTACCGTCGTCCGCAATCGCATAACCACTGGAGTTGGTCTGCAGCGTGTTGGTCAGTTGTACAGGTGCGCTTCCGACAGCACTGAATGCGCCGAGATCGCGCCCACCGTTGTCTGAGCCTCCGTTCTCCGGAATCGACCCGGCGATCGTGCCGGCGTCGTTGATGCCGTTGCCGATATTAAGCTCCGGCAGCACCTCCTCGACGTTGCCGTTGGACGTCCAGCGAGCGCCAAAAGCATCAGGGAGAACCGAACCGACGGCATATTCGCCATTGCCCGAAATCTTGGTGACATAGAGATTTGGCGTCTGCAATTCGACCAAGGTCCCGCTGGCCTGGGCGACCCCGCAGAACGCGGTGAGTATGGTTGCGGCAAGTAACAAAATACGCATGAATACTCCGTTAAGCTTCCAGAACGATGAGACAGCTGATGTCCGTGACAGCGGCGTTCGGAGTTGAACCTGCATGTCGTTCATGCACGCCCGAAAACTACCCACAGCGGATAGCTCGAACGTACCAACTCATGCTTCAACTGTCGTTCGCGTTTCATTCTCACGGCATTCGCGCAGCGTTTCAGCGAGTTCTTTCAGTGGGTTATGGCGCAGCCTAGGCCTGTCGGATGAGGATCGTGACGGTCACGGACCATTCGCATGCGCGCGCGCTCACGCATCCCGGTGCAACTGATCGACCCGGAATTACGTCCCGACGGTCTGGGTACGCAGCCGACGCTGATCCTGCTCGTGTTCAATTGCGACGACGATGTGCATCTCCTCGTAATCAACGCATCTAGCGCGTGACTGACCTAGAAGCTGCGTACCAATCGCGATCAGTCAAAACTGGTCTGCCTCGACAATCTGCTCGGCGAACTGGGTCGTCCCATACGGAACCGTCTGCGCGAGCGCGACACGATTCTCGACCTGCGCCGCCGCCAACTCAGCGGAATCGCAAACGTGACGCCGAAGATCAGGATGGGCGAAGTGATGGATAACGACATACCGGTCACCGCGCAGAAGACGCTCAGGCGGCCGAGCCAGCAGGGCTCCTAACTCAGCGAAAGCGGCAAGGTCTCCCGGCTTTCGTTGGCGCGGCACCACCGCGACCGGGCGCTCTAGGGCGCGACGGCCTCAAAGGGTTGCGCTCATGCGGGCCCTGAAAAGCGCGCGACTGCCCAGCTCAGGATTCCACGGGCTCACCATTTTTCGCTACCTCGGGCGCACCCGACAAATCCGCATCCTCCGATTCCTCGGCGTCGGCGACGAACTTGCCCTGTCCATCCAGCTCCGCGAACAAGCCGCCCATCGCGACGAGTTCGTCGTAACGACCCTGCTCGACCAATTCACCATCCTTGAGCACGAGGATGATGTCGGCATTGCGTACTGTCGACAGTCGATGCGCAATCACGAACGTGGTGCGGTTCTTGGTCAACCGGTTCAACGCGCGCTGGATGCGTGCCTCGGTCGAGTTGTCCAGCGCGCTGGTCGCCTCGTCGAGGATCAGGATCGGTGCGTCCTTCAGCATCGCGCGCGCGATCGACAGCCGCTGACGTTCGCCGCCGGAAAGCGAACGGCCACGCTCGGCTACCAGGGTTGCGTAACCATCCGGTTTGACAATGACGAAGTTGTGCGCGTCGGCGGCCTCGGCGGCTGCCTGCAATTCCTCGTCGGTTGCGTCGGGTTTGCCGATGCGCAGGTTGTCCGCGATCGATCGGTAGAACAAACCCGGGTCCTGGAACACCACGGCGATATGTTCACGCAGCGATTGCAGGCTGACGGTGCGGATGTCGATCCCGTCGATCAGAATGCGGCCCGAGCTTGGATCGTACGCGCGGTACAACAGGCTGAGCGCGGTCGTCTTGCCCGCACCGGTCGGGCCGACGATCGCTGCGGTGCCGCCAGCGGGCACGCGGAAGCTCAGATGCTTGAGCGCCGGATGCGAGACCTCGTACTTGAACGATACGTCCTCGAAAACGACTTCGCCGCGGACCTCCCGCGGCAACTCGACCGCGCCCGACTCCTGCTGCAGGACTGCCGGGGTGTCGAGCACCGCGAAGAAATCGCTGAGCGAATGGGTCTGGAAAAACAGGGTCGAGATAAAGCCGGCAAACTGCTCCATGCGCCCGATCAGCATGGTGGCGAAGCCGACGAAGCTGACGATCGTGCCGACGCTGACCTCGCCCTTGCCATTCAACTCGGTGCCCAACGCGAAGATAGCGACGATGGTCAGCGTACTCGCCGCACGATTGGCGACCGACAGCCACGCCCAACCGCGCAATACGGGGTATTGCGCGGTCAGTACACGCCGGACCAACTGGTTGATCGCGGCGACTTCGGCGGAAATCCTGGAAAAGCTCTGCACGACCATCACGTTGCCGAACACATCGCCGACGCGTTCGGAGATCTGGTGATGGAGCTGCTCGACCTGGCCTTGGGCCGTGTGCGTGCGGCGCATCGCGATCGCATTGAATACTGCGAAGCTGACCATCAGGATGATCATCAGCACCGCGAGCTTCCAGTTCATGTGCAGCGCGATCGGCACCATGACCAGGATCGATAACACGGTGGTGAGATGATCGCGAAAAAACCCGAGCCAAAGCGAAAAAAGATTGCTGCTGCCGGTGTGCATGATGCGCAGCAGGCGTCCAGTGTGATGCTGACCATGAAACGACAGCGGCAAACCAATCGAATGCTCGAAAAACTTCGCTATCACGGCAAGGCGGCGCCGATGCGCCAGTCGATCGGCATATAACGATACCCAGACGCTCGCGACGACACCGGCAAACCCAACTACGGCCCACCAGCCGATGAAATTCCATGCGTCCTTGTGACCCGCCCTGGCTAGCGCGTCGACCACGCGGCCAAACAGCCAAGGTTCGAGGAAATAGATGCCGGCCAGCGACAGGTTGGCGACCGCCAACGCGATGGCCAGCGCCTTCTCGGGCGCGAGCAACGCGATGACACGGTAGTAGATTCGCAGGATCGGCACGACGTTCCAAACTCCTAAATGAATGTGAATGCTAGCAAAAGCCCGCATGCATGCAGGTAATTAATTGATGACGGTATGATCGACGGCGTGCTCCCCCGACCCCACAGGCAGACCTTTCGATGAAGCAGCGACTCGTGGTTTCCACCCTGGTGCTGGCGCTGGCGGGTTGTGCTAGCGCACCCCATGCCACGCGCGAAAATGCTTTGATGCCGGCCACTCCAGCCAATCGTTACATACCGGAGCCTCTCGGCAATGCGGCCACGGTTGACGAGATGCGCGCCGCACCAGCACCCGCGATTCCCGATCTTGCCACTGGGACAAATCCTTCGGGCGATCGCAACCGGCTCGCTGCGCAAGGCTATGTCCTGATCGGGACGGGCAACTTTCCGGGCACAGAGAATGTGGTGCGGGAGGAAGCGATCCGGCAAGGGCGACAAGTCGGCGCCGAAAGGATCGTGCTCTATGCACCGCCGGAAGAAACGGAATCACGCAGGGAATGGCGGGCGAGCTATTTCGTTCGCTTCCAACTGCCCTTTGGTGCCACGTTTCGGGACTTGCGCAACGAGGAACGCATCACACTCGGCGCTGCCGGTGGTGTCCAGATCGGTTCCGTCGTGACTGATACGCCAGCCTCGCGTGCGAACCTGCGCACTGGCGATTTCGTGCTGAAATTCGATGGCAAACCGGTACTTGACCGCAATGCGTTCCAGAGTCTGCTCAAATCCCGCGCCGGACATCCGGTCACGCTGACTATCGTGCGCAATGGCGAAACCTTGCAACGCGTCGTCAGGATTGGCGCAATGATCCGCTGACATCACAAATCGCGGCAGGCCCCGAAACCGGAGCCTGCCGCGAACGTATCATTCGCGCAAACTGGGTGCCACTACCTACTCCGACGGCAATTGGCGGCGGGGGCGTCCCGGTTGGGAGCGGGCCCCGCCTACTATTCGCAGGGCCCTGTCGGGTTGCGCACGTTGACAGTTCCGTTCACGCCTTGCGGCAGTGGCATGCTCGACGACACACCGATTCCCTCGAGCAACAGCTCGCGCTCACTACCGGCAGCTACGGTGGCAATCGTCAGTACCGTACCCACCGGTGCAGTGTTCCACGCGTTGGCGCGCTCGATGCCTCCCTTGTCGACCGTGACGAGGCGTACTCGCGGCACTGTACTTGTGTTCAAACGCTCGATGCGGAAGCCCGCCGCGCCGTCGCTGCGGGCGGCGAAAACCGTGTCGACGGCTGAGCGCGCGGCGGAGGCGGAAAGCGTAAAGGTACGCGTAGTGGCCAGATCGAAGCGATCGCTGCTGGCATTGACTGCCGAGGTCGTGCAGGCGATATCCGGGCCCTCAATGGCAGTTTCCGCACCATCACCGTAGGGCACATCGAAGCCGGTCCGCAGGATCACCAAGATATCGCTGTCCGTCGCAGTGGCGCTTGCCGGGCCGCTGACATTGACCGTGTAGTCAACCGTGGTGCCTGGCGCATCGAAGAGCAACGGCGCTGTGACGATCCACGTCAAGCTACGGCCGATCGGGATCGAAACCCCCGTGTCGTTCAGCGCTCCCACTCCGCTTGCGCCGCACGTGGCGCCACCGCCGCTGCTCTGACAGATCCAATGCGTATTCGTCGCATCGAGTTGCGCAGGCGAAATGTTGCTGACGCTGACCCCGGACGCATCGCCAGTGCCATCGTTGGTCACCGTGACGACATAGTTCAAGAGCATGCCGTAGCGCGCGTAATCATGGTTGTCCGTCGTGCTGACACTGAAATGCGGTATCGGCGTCTGGCAGACCACGGCAATGTTCGTGATGTCGCTGCCGGCCAGTGTGCCGGTACCATCGGTGACGGAGCAAACCTGAGTCGGGGTGATCGGTTGCTGCGCGATGGTCACCGTATAGGTGCCCAGATCATCGAGCGGATGCGTGAATGTGAAGCCGCCATTCGCCATGACCAGAATGTCATTGCCGCCGTTGAGGCGCAGCACGAGAGCTGAGCCGACAAGACCGCTGACGCTACCGCCAATCGTATGCGTATCGATAGCGAAATTCGCTACAACGGTGCAGTCAGAATTGATGGCGCTTGTGGTGAATATATTCCCCGCAACGCTGCCACCACAGGAACCGGTGACATCCACCAAGTGATAGTGCGCCGCTGGTGCCAGCGTGAAAATTGTCGTCGCGCCATGATCGACCAGTTGTGGCGTCGATGGCGTGATTGAGCCAGTACCCGTCCCGATGCTTGGGGTTACCGTGTACTGGTCGATCGCAAAACTCGCGATCACCGTGCAGTCTGTCGTCACCACATTCGTCGTGTAGGTAGTTCCAGACAGGCTGCCGCCACAGGTGCCGCCCACCGGCGTGACGACGTGGTAATTCGCCGCTGGCGCCAGCGTGAAGACCGTCGTCGCGTTGGAATTCACCAGTTGCGGCGTCGACGGCGTGATCGTACCGTTGCCACCGGTCACACTCGGCGTCACCGTATGCTGGTCGATCGCGAAACTTGCGATCACTGTGCAGTCTGCCGTCACCGCATTCGTCGTGTAGGAAGTCCCAGAGAGTGTGCCGCCACAGCTGCCCCCAACCGGGGTCACGACGTGGTAATTCGCCGCCGGTGCCAGCGT
>JBDTWV010000112.1:0-7137 GCA_040006495.1 Dokdonella sp. | reverse complement strand
CAATCGTGAGAGGAAGTCGAAGATGCGCGTGACGATTTTTGGAACCGGGTACGTCGGCCTCGTCACGGGCACCTGCCTGGCGGAAGTCGGCAACGACGTGGTCTGCGTGGATGTAGATGCGAACAAGGTAGCGCGTCTCGAACGCGGCCAGATCCCGATCTATGAGCCCGGTCTCGAACCTCTGGTGCGCGCCAATCATGCCAGTGGGCATTTGAAATTCACAACCGATGCGGCGGCTGCGATCGAGCACGCGCAGATTGTCTTCATCGCGGTCGGCACGCCGCCGGACGAAGACGGCAGCGCGGACCTGTCGCACGTGTTGACCGTCGCGCGCACGATTGGCCACGCGCTCACGCGTTATGCGCTGGTCGTGAACAAATCGACCGTTCCTGTCGGCACCGCGGACGCGGTGCGCGCCGAGATTGCGCGTGAACTCGCATCGCGTGGCAGTGACGTCCCGTTCGACGTCGTCTCCAATCCGGAGTTCCTCAAGGAAGGCGACGCAGTCCAGGACTGCCTGCGTCCGGATCGCATCGTGATCGGCGCCGACAGTGCGCGTGCGGTCGAGGTGCTGAAAACCCTGTATGCCCCGTTCAACCGCAACCATGAACGCATCGTGCTGATGGATGTGCGTTCCGCCGAGCTGACCAAGTACGCAGCCAACGCCATGCTCGCGACCAAGATCAGTTTCATGAACGAGATCGCGAACATCGCCGAGCGCGTCGGCGCCGACGTGGAGCAGGTGCGACGCGGGATCGGCTCGGATCCGCGTATCGGTTACCACTTCATCTATCCGGGCGCGGGTTATGGCGGCTCGTGTTTCCCGAAAGACGTCAAGGCGCTGGAATATGCAGCGCGTGCAAATGCCTATGAACCGCAGCTGCTGAGCGCGGTCGAGGCGGTCAACGCGGCGCAGAAACGCAAGCTGTTCGAATTGATCGAACGCCATTTCGGCGGATCGCTCGCTGGTCGCACGCTTGCGCTATGGGGGCTGGCGTTCAAGCCAAATACCGACGACATACGCGAGGCGCCGAGCAGGGTTTTGCTCGAACAACTCTGGGCCGCTGGTGTGAACGTGCGTGCCTACGACCCGGAAGCGGCTGCAGCAACCGGCCTCCTGTATGGCGAGCGCAAGGATCTGGTCCTGTGCGAGGACGCGTATGGTGCGCTCGACGGTGCTGATGCGCTGGTCATCATGACCGAGTGGAAGGCGTTTCGCAGCCCGGATTTCGAGCGCATAAAGGCAGCACTCGGCGAATCCGTGATCTTCGACGGTCGCAATATCTTCGAGCCTTCTGCGGTCGAAGGCGCGGGCTTGGCGTACTACGGTATCGGCCGCGGTCGCAGTCTGCGGCGGTATTCCGATAATTATTGATGCTGGGTCGTTGGTTGCGGGCTAGGGTGGCACGCGTTGCCGCACGAGGCGATTGCTGCCCGATTTCATGAACCCGTTATCTGGGTGGTCAACGTCCTCATGGCAGCGCAGACATGCGGCGGGAATCAGCAGCCCGAAGGCGTAGGATTCGGCCCTGACTGAGTCTACGATCACAGTTGCCGAGGCGGTACGTGGCCAGAATGCGGCGCTAGTTGCCAGGGGTTTGTCCTATGCGTATGTCACGGGTAATGCTGCGGTTAGTTGTACTCGGCTGCGCGGTGGGCGCGGGATTGGTGCACGCTCGCGTTTACGATCATCTGTTTGCCAACAGCTTCGAAGTGCCGAGCGACGCGCCGGCCACAGACGCCGAGGCGGCGCGCTTCCTGACCCAGGCGACTTTCGGCCCGACCAAGACTGATATCGCGCGCTTGCGGGCGATCGGCTATGGGGAATGGATTGATGAGCAGCTCGGCATGCCAGTGACGCCGGCTCGACCGTTTGTCGAACAGGTCATCGCGGCTCGCACTGCAGCCGCTCAGAACGTGGGTCAAACCCAGCGTTACGACCGCTGGTTCTGGACCGCTGCCTACGCACCGGACCAATTGCGCCAGCGCATGGCCTGGGCGCTGAGCCAGATCTTTGTCGTGTCCGACCAGAGCAGTTCGATCTCGCAGGACGTCATCCCGATGTCCGAATACTGGGACCTGCTTGCGCGCGATGCATTCGCGCTGTACCGAAGCCTGCTCGGGGATGTGACCTACAGCCCTACGATGGGCAAGTTCCTCAACAATTTTCGCAACCAGAAGCCGAGCGCGACGACGCAGCCGGATGAGAACTACGCGCGCGAGGTCATGCAGCTTTTCTCAGTCGGACTGATCAAGCGCTATCTGGATTTTTCGCCGGTACTCAATGCTGGAAATCCGATCCCGACCTATGACCAGACCACGATCACGCACACCGCCAAGGTGTTCACGGGGTTCACCTATGCGGACGCGACGCTCGGCAGCGGCATGCCGAGTTATTCGGGGGCAAATTTTTATTCCGGCGGCTTGACCAGCTTGGGTTCCTACGGCCCGATGGCGTGCTGGGGCACCGAGTTGTTTCCGGCTACCGGCACCGGCAGCAGCAACATGCGTCACGACATCACCGGTGACGATGGCACGACGGCGACATCGAAGACTGTGCTCGGTGGCCTCACCATCGCGCCAAACCAGACCTGTGCCCAGGACATAAGCGACGAGCTCGACATCATTGCCGGGCACATGAATGTCGCTCCATTCATCTCGCGGCAGTTGATCGAGCGCTTCGTGACCAGCAATCCTTCTCCGGCTTATATTGGGCGCGTCGCCGCCGCCTTCGAAGACAACGGTACGCCGCAGCACGAGCGTGGCGATCTCGGTGCGGTGATCAAGGCGCTGCTGACCGATCCCGAGGCGCGCATGCTGCCAATCGATCCGGTTGAAAATGCGAACTATGGAAAATTGCGCGAGCCGATCCTGCGCCTGACCGCAATGTGGCGCGCGTGGGGTGCGCAGGCGCAGCCGCCGAACGCCTATGGCGAAATCAAGATGGTCGGCAGCACGAACTTCCTCAACAGCTACGGCCAGAATCCACTGAGTTCGCCGACGGTCTTCAATTTCTACCTGCCCGATTACCAGCAGCTTTTTGGACAACCTGGTCCGAACGCGCCGGTCCAACTCTACGCGCCAGAATTCCAGATCACCAACGAGACGACGACGTATACAGTCGCCAACAGTTTCTATTCGTTCAGCGCCGGTGCGTGGGTTGGAATGACCAATCCGCCAATCGATCGGCCATTGCTGCCGTTGTCGGCGCTGACCAGCTATATCAGCGGTGCGAGTGCGGGTACGGCTGCTTACGCCGCCATGATCGAGGAGGCGAACCAGCGCATGCTCTACGGCACGATGTCTGGGTCACTGCGCGCGACGCTGACCAATGCGATCCAGTTCATGAGCGGCGCCAGCGCCAGCGAGAAGGCGTGGTCGCTGATCTACCTGATTGCGCTTTCCCCCGAATTCGCGGTACAGCGCTGAGGACATGACGATGATCAACGATCGCAACGGCCGTCGCGACTTCCTGCGCCATCTGGCTGTCCTCGCCGCGAGCGGAGGGGCGGCAGCTCTGGTGCCGCAATTGCGCATGATCGGTAGCGCACTGGCCCAGACTCCCTCGGCTTCCAGCGGATACAAGGCGCTGGTGTGCGTGTATCTATCCGGTGGCAATGACGCGTGGAACATGCTGGTTCCGAGCGACGCGCGCTACCCGACGTATGCCGCGTCGCGCAGTGGTGTCTACAACACGACGTCCAATCCCGGTGGTCTGGCGCTCGACAAGACGCAGCTGCTCAGCCTGACTGGCGCGACGGGGTCGGGGTCAAGCAATTACGGCATGCATCCGTCGATGCCAGAATTGCGCACGCTCTATAACGCGCAAAAACTTGCGTTCGTCGCCAACATCGGCACCTTGGTCAAGCCGATCACCAAGACCGACTACGCAACCACCGCGAACCGGCCGCCGCAGTTGTTTTCGCACAGTGACCAGGAAAACCTCTGGCACGTCGGGACCGCGCAGGACAATACCAGTGGTTGGGGTGGCTCCAGTGCCAGCATCCTCAAGAGCACGTTTCCTAACGCGAACACGACACTGTCGCCGTGCATCTCGATTTCCGGCAGCAACAAGTTTGAAGTCGGGCCCGGAACCATTCCGTATCAGATGTCCTCGGGCGGATTATCCAATCTCAGTGGCGTGTGCAATCCGAGTGGGTGCTCCGGCTCGTCGGGCCAGCGCGATGTCGCGCTCAACATGATGCTGGCGGATACCTACCAGAGCACGCTGGCTGGTGGCTACGCGCAGGTGATGCAGCGTGGGCGCGATTTGTTCGCTTTTCTCAATGGCGGCCTGGCGGGTCCGGACGGCACCCTTACGACGACATTTCCAACCGGCAATTCATTAGCCGACCAGCTCAAGATGGTCGCGCGCATGATCAAGCTGTCGCGCGCGCAGAATTATGCGACACGCCAGATTTTTTACGTGCGCTTCGGCGGCTTTGACCTGCACGCGGGTTTGATGAGTGCAGGCAACAGCAATCACGCAGCGCTGCTGGGCAAGGTGTCGCAGGCGTTGAACGCGTTCTGGAACGCACTCGGCGACATCGGTGCGCAGAGCGAAGTCACTGCATTCACGATGAGCGAGTTCGCGCGCACGTTGTCGTCCAATGGCAGCGGGTCCGATCACGGCTGGGGAAGTCTGCAGATGGTCATGGGCGGCGCGGTGCAGGGCGGCAAGCTGTATGCGGATGGCGGTAATCCGGCGGTGACCGGTTTTCCGGACCAGACGATCAACCTGGTCAACGGCAACAACACCAATCCAGTGGCGTTCGCACGCGGACAGTTCATCCCCGGCATCGGTGTCGAGCAATACGCAGCGACGCTGGCGAACTGGATGGGTGTCACCGACACCAGCGCTCAGAACGCAATCTTTCCGAACCTGGTCAATTTCAACCCGGCATTCCGCAAACTCGGTTTCCTCGGGTGAGTCGAAGGCACCGGTTGTGCGTGGCTTGCGGCTTGACGTTGGCTGCGTTCGCGCTGACTTCCGTGGCGGCTGATTGGTGGTCGGTCGCCGACGACATTGACAGCGCCAGCCAATGCGACAGTCTCGATTCGGTGCCGCTTACGTTCCTGACCAGCCAGATCGATTACCAGTCCGCGATCCAGGGCATATTCAACGACAATTGCACAGCGTGTCATACACAGCCCGATGGTGCACCGCCGCCGCCGGCTGACCTGAACCTCGATCCGGGGGTGTCGTGGTCGAACATCGTCAACCATCAGAGCTGGCATGACGTTTCGATCTATCGTGTGGTTCCGAACCGCCCGGATCTCAGTCTGCTGTTCCACAAGGTGAATTGCATGGATCAAGGTACAGGCTTGGGAGTGCGCATGCCCTTGGGCGGTCCGTACCTTTCCTTGGACGACCAGGCCATCCTTTCCGACTGGATTTTGGCCGGTGCGCCATCGACGACGACGGACGTGATCTTTCTCTCGACCTTCGGACCACGTGGCTGAGGCAGCTCGGCCCAACCAAGCTGTACCGACTGCGTTGACGCGGTTACCATTCAAGGTTCGCTCGATCCGCATGGGTGCGAGGGGCGTCGAACCAGGAGCGGCACGAAACGCATGAGCGAAAAGAGAGCATTGATCACCGGCATCACCGGTCAGGACGGCGCGTACCTGGCTGAGTTGTTGCTGGCCAAGGGGTACGAGGTGCATGGCGTCAAGCGCCGTTCTTCTTCGTTCAACACCGAACGGATTGACCACCTGTATCACGAGCTCGACGAGACGAGCGCCGGCGTGCACCTGCACTACGGTGATCTCACCGACAGCCTGAGCTTGTTGCGTGTGATTCAGCAGGTGAAGCCGGACGAAATCTACAACCTGGCGGCGCAAAGCCACGTCGCGGTGTCGTTCGAAGAACCCGAATACACCGCGAACGCTGATGGCCTAGGCACGCTGCGCATCCTCGAAGCCATGCGCAGTCTCGGCATGGGCGATCGCTGCCGCTTCTACCAAGCCTCAACCTCGGAGCTGTATGGCCTCGTGCGCGAGACTCCGCAGCGCGAAACCACACCGTTCCATCCGCGCTCGCCGTATGGCGTCGCCAAGTTGTATGCGTACTGGATCACGGTCAATTACCGCGAGGCGTACGGCATCTACGGCTGCAACGGCATCCTGTTCAACCACGAATCGCCGATCCGCGGCGAAACCTTCGTGACCCGCAAGATCACTCGCGCCTTGGCTCGCGTGATTCACGGCCTGCAGCATTGTCTGTATCTGGGCAACCTCGACGCGAAACGTGATTGGGGCCACGCGCGCGACTTCGTCGAGGCGCAGTGGCTGATCCTGCAGCAGGACCAACCGACCGATTACGTGATCGCGACCGGCATCCAGCATTCGGTGCGCGATTTCGTGGTGTTGGCGGCGCGTGCGATGGGAGTTGAGGTCGAGTTCAAGGGCGCCGGAGCGGACGAACACGCGATCGTTGCGAGCGTCAGCACGCCGAATGCGAAGATCAAGCCTGGCGATGTCTTGGTGCGCATCCATCCGCAGTATTACCGCCCTGCAGAAGTCGAGACGCTGCTGGGTGATCCAACCTTCGCGCGTGAACGGCTGGGCTGGACGCCAAAGACCAGCTTTGCGGAGCTCGTTGGCGAGATGGCAGCAGCCGATCTCGCACTCGCTGTGTGTGAAGCACAGGGGCACATCGGCGCGCGTCATGGCCGGCATCTAGTCGAGCAGCTCCCGGGGACATGAGCGTGACTGGTTCGCTGGAAGATCGCTTGACCGAACTCGAAACGCGCCTCGCGTTTGTTGACGACACGGTCAATTCGCTGAACGATACCGTGACCGCGCATGATCGCCACCTGCGCGAACTTTTGCTTGCGATGGATCGGCTGCGTGGCGATCTCGTCGCGGCGCGTACCGCACTTGCGCACGATGTGCACGACGAACCGCCGCCGCCGCATTATTGAGCGGATGAAACCCGCACCTAAGATTTCCACCCATCGCTAGACGCCCGACCAAAGACATGTCCGAATCCCTGCGCGATCAGTTGTTGAAGAGTGGCCTGGCCCGTCCCAACAAGCCGGAAACGCGATCGCCAAAACCGCAGCCCAGGCCAGGGCAAAGACCGCCGCAAAGGTCGCCGCAGGCAGGCAATGGGCCGCGGTCGCGCCCGGCAGA
>JBDTWV010000111.1:0-7144 GCA_040006495.1 Dokdonella sp. | reverse complement strand
TGCCGACGTCCACATTGTTGGCGCGCGATCGCCGTATGAAGGATTGTTCAAAGATCCCGGCGCTATCGGCCGCACGCCGCTGGCGGCGCTGCACAGCGAACTCTCTACTGTCTGCGGTTTGTTTGAATTCGCATCGAACGTACACGAATCGGTTGGCGCCTGAGCCCAGTCTGCTGCGGTATACCAGTCAAACCCGGTGGACGGCGGCGTCCAGTTCAGCATGCTCGCAAACTGCACCCCCCGCTCATAGTTGTCGCGAAAGATTCCGTCGCCGAACGCGCTGAACGGGCTCGTGATCTCGCCATTGGACCCACGCGTTTGGCAGGTTAGCGAGGTTTCGAGGGAAGGGCCACCGAGCGGGCGATTGACGTTCAATCCACCGCCCGTGTAGGCGATCGACTGCAGGTCAAAAGCGGTCGGCAACGTCCATGTGATATGTCCCGGCGCCAACGTTATGGCTGTTTGCGGACTCGGCGACTGCGGGTATGGATAATAGACATTCGCGCAAAACAGGAACCCGTCCGTGTTCACGCTCAAGAGGGTGCCCAGTGTTGTCGTGGCGAACGACATGCCCGCCGGCACCTTGGCCGATGGAAGCACCGAAAGCGGCGCTTGCTCGTTGATCGTGAAGCTCACCTGCGCGTGGGCGGCTTGAACAAATGACGCGGTGGCAACCATCACGCCGAGAACGCAACCGGAAACTCTTTCAATTAACGACATTTTTTTGATTACTCTGGCCTTAGCAAATCAGCTACGTTTGAAGAATGCTGCCCATACGCGCGCACCAATCGAATGCTTTACTAAACATAAATTACCAAGCTCGCTCATGCGCAACGGAGTCGTCAAACGCGAGCCCAACGGCTCATGCTACACTTCAACCTGCCGTATTCTATCGACAAATACGCCCGCGTGCATCTGTTAAGTCCGTGTTGGACAAGGATTTTTGCGGGTCCGATCACAAATATCTGCTTCTACCAGACAAATTATGCGCCTGATCTCTGCGTTTGCACTGTTCACGTTGGTCGCCTCGTCCGCGGTAGGCGCTCCGTCTACCGCGCCTACGCTCGAAGAGCGGATGGCGCAATCGGATTTCCGCGAAGCCGGCCTGGAAAAGCTGTCACCGACCGAATTGGCCCACCTCAACCAGTGGCTGCAAGTCCACGGCGAAGGCACGATCAAGTATGTGGGAACCAATGGAAAGCAGGCGTTCTACCCTGATTCCACCGCACGCGCCGCCGTCGAGGATCGGATCGCGGGCACGTTCAGCGGCTGGCGCGGCGACACGGTATTCAAACTGGACAATGGCCAGGAATGGAAGCAGGCGGAGTCCGGCCGATTCAGCACCACTGTGATGACGCATCCGAAGGTGCGGATCAAACCCATGCTGCTCGGCAGCTGGCTGATGTACGTCGACGGCTGCGGTTGTGACCTGCGCGTCGATCGCATCCGCTGATTCGAATCACCGCGGGCACTTGGCCTCATCGACGCTGTAAACGCAGCGTCTCGATTAGTTTAGCGATCCGCTTCGGTGACACCGGCTCCGGCGTACGCAGTTCCTGTGCGAACGTCGACACGCGCAGTTCCTCGATCAGCCACCGCAACTCGTCCAGAGCGGTCTCGTCGCCACCACGCGCGGCCCGCAGCTTGAGGTAGTCGCGCCAGTAACCTTGCAAGGCGAGCATGCGTGCCTGGTCGCGCGCCGGATCCTGGCGCAGACGCTCCGCACGCAGCCGCATCGCGCGCAGGTAGCGAGGAAATTGCGCAAGTCGTGGCTTCTCCACATCGCGCAGAAAACCCGGCGCCAGCAGTTCTTCGCTCTGCTCGCGCAGATCGTCGTAGTTCGCGCTCGCGAAGCCCATCAGCGGCGGTTCCAGCAGCGGTCGCAACTCGGCGTGAGCCGCGATGATCGTCTCGGCCAGCACGAGATGCTCGGTCGCCCTCGCGAACAACGTGCGCGCCATCGCCTCCTGCACGTGCTCGAACTCCACGCGCTTGCGAATATCCAGATCGTGCGCCTTTAATTGCTCGCGTAACGCAGCCTCGACCAAGTCCGCGCGCAAGGCATCGACGCTGCCAAATGGTGCCCACTTCAACGACAGCGCGCTGTTCAACGGCAACTGCCGGCGCGCCTGCTTGACCTTGTCCGCCAGCGCACGGCGCAGCAAGCGCTCGACGCCGCGACGATGCTCGGCCAGCGCTTCGTCGTGACGCTCGAACACGCGCAGGGCGACGCTTTCGCCGAGGTCGACCAGGGACGGGAACGCGGTCAGGCCACCGCTCGATACGATGCTTTCCGGGATGTCATCAAAGTCGAAAGCGTCGACTTCCTCACGCGTCAACTCGACATCCGCTCGACGCGAGAACGCGCCGCGCGCCGCGTCAGTCCACAGCGCCTGGATCGCTACGATATCGCGGCCCTCGGCCAACGTCGTGCCGCCTTCATCGTGCACGCGAAAATTCATCAGCAGATGTGGCGGCAATTCGATTTCCGCAAAATCCGCCGCACCGAGAACGACCCCGATCACCCGTTGCAAATAGCGTGCGAGCGCGACGTGCAGCGCCTCCTCGCGCGGCGCCTCCGCCTCGACGAACGCCTGTGCAAAATCAGGCGCCGGGACGAAATTGCGGCGCAGCGCCTTGGGCAGACCGCGGATCGACTCGGCAACCTTCTCGGCGAGCAGACCGGGGACCAGCCATTCGCAGCGCGCAGCAGAAATCGCATTCACCAGTGCGAGCGGCACATGTAGGGTAACGCCATCGGACGCATCGCCGGGGACGAACCGATACGACACCCGCAACGCATGGCCGGCCATCTCGAGCTGGGCAGGAAATTCGCGCGCACCGACGCCACCGGTCTGAGCGAGTACATCGGCCAGCGACCAGTGCATCGCGGATTGCTCCGCGGACGTGGCCTTGCGGTACCACGCATCGAGCGCAGCGCTGGTGTGGATATCGACAGGCATCTTTCCGCGGAAGAACTCGGCGAGCTCCTCGTCCGAACGCACCAATCCGCTGCGCCGCCGCTTCGCCTCCAGTTCGCGCGCTTCGGCGAGCACACGCAGATTTGCTCGCACGAAGTCTGCGCGTGCGTCGAGCTCGCCTCGCGCGAGTGCCTCGAGAAGGAAGATCCCATGCGCGAGCTGCGCGTCCTGGTTGCCGAATTGCATCGTGCGCCTCTCGACCAGACCGAGGCCGAATAGCGTGACCCGCTCGAACGCGACCACCGCACCGCGCTTGCGCGACCAGTGCGCGTCGTGCCAACTGCGTTTGACCAGATGTGCGGCCTGCTGCTCGATCCATAGCGGCTCGACCCGCGCGCACAACAAGCCGTAGACCTTCTGTACATCCAGAATCTGGCCAGCAAGCAGCCACTGCGGCGGCGCCTTGGCCACGCTCGAACCGGGGAAGATCGAGAACTTGCGTTCACGCGTGCCGCGATACTGGCCGCGCTCGTCCTTGAGGCCGACCTGGGTCGGCCAGCCAGACAGCAGGCAGCGATGGACGGCTTCGTACGTCAGTGAGTCTAAAACGTTGGGCGCCACGCCAGCTGCCATTTCCTTCGCCTGCGGCGCGGAGGAAGGTGCCGAAGGCGGATGGGGGCGCTTTCGATCCTGCTTTCGTGTGGATGAGCGATCGCCTTGTAGCGGTTCGGACGGCTTGCCCCGTTGCGCCCACAAACTGGGTTCGTCGCGCGTCGCCACAGCCGCTCTCTCGCCCATCGACAAGGAAGCTGACGCAAACGGAGCGTTCACACCTCCTCCCAACTCCTCGGTCACCAGCAGGAGCTGACGATGCAGTTCACGCCACTCACGCATGCGCATGAACGAGAGGAAATGCGTGCGGCACCAGTCGCGCAACTTCGACTGATTGAACTCCTCATGCGCGCTGCTGTAGGCGGCCCAGAGTTTCAGGATGCCGATGAAATCCGATTTCGGATCAGCGAACTGAGCATGCGCGGCATCGGCCAGCGCGCGCACGTCGGCGGGGCGTTCACGCGGGTCCTGGATACTGAGGAATGAAGTCAGTACCAGAAGTTCGCGCAGCACGACTCGCGACTTCGCTTCGACCAGCATGCGCCCGAGCGCGACGTCGATCGGCAACTGCGCGAGGGTGCGGCCGATAGCGGTAAGGCGTTTTGCCTCATCCACCGCACCGAGTTCAAGCAAGCGTCGATAGCCATCGCCGACCGCGCGTTCGGTTGGCGCATCCACAAACGGAAAATCCGCGACCTCGCCGAGTTTCAGGCTTAGCATGCGCAGGATTACGCCGGCCAGCGACGAGCGCAGGATTTCCGGTTCCGTGTAGCGCTCGCGTTGCGCAAAATCCTGCTCGTCGTACAGACGAAAACACACGCCCGGCCCAACCCGGCCGCAACGGCCCTTGCGCTGATCGGCCGCGGCCTGAGAGATCGGTTCGATATGCAAGCGTTCGAGTTGGTTGCGATGACTGTAACGCTTGACCCGCGCAGTGCCGCTGTCGACGACGTAGCGGATGCGCGGCACAGTCAGCGAGGTTTCCGCCACATTGGTCGCGAGCACCAGGCGCCGCTGCAGACCGGGCTTGAACACGCGGTCCTGCTCGGCCGCAGACAGGCGCGCGTATAAGGCGAGCACCTCGGTTTCGCGGTATTTGCGCCGCGACAGCGCGAGATGTGCATCGCGGATCTCGCGCTCCCCAGGCAGGAAAATCAATACGTCGCCGCGCGGATCCTCGTTGGTGATTTCGTCGATCGCGGCGACGACCTGTTCGGCGAGAGAAATGGGGTCAGGGTCATTTTTCCGGGCGGAAGCTGCATCCTTCACTGTTCCTTTTTCGGACGAATGAACCTGACCCCATTTCCGCCAGCGCAACTCGACGGGATATGCCCGGCCTTCAACTTCAACGACCGGCGCCTCGTTGAAATGCTTTGCGAAACGCGCGGTATCAATCGTCGCCGAGGTCACGATCAGCTTCAGGTCACGGCGCTTCGCGAGCAGGCGTTTCAGGTACCCGAGCAGGAAATCGATATTCAGACTGCGCTCGTGCGCCTCGTCGAGGATGATCGTATCGTAGCCACTCAGCCAAGGATCGGACTGTGTCTCGGCGAGCAGGATGCCGTCGGTCATGAACTTGATCAGCGCGTTCGGGCCGACCTGTTCACTGAAGCGCACCTGGAAGCCGACCAGCGTGCCAACGCCGCTGCCGAGTTCGTCAGCGACGCGACGCGCGACGCTGCGCGCGGCAATCCGGCGTGGTTGCGTGCAGCCGATCAAACCCGCGACCCCGCGACCCGCAGCCAGACACAACTTCGGCAACTGCGTTGTCTTGCCCGAGCCAGTCTCGCCGGCGAGCACAATCACCTGGTGGTTGCGGATCAGTTCGACAATCTCGTCCGCACGCGCTGCGATCGGCAGCGTCTCGTCGACCCGGATCTCCGGCACCAAAGCCGCCCGCTGCGCACGCCGCGCGGTCGACGCCTCGATCGCCGTGCGTAGCGCATCGAGCTCCGCTGGCGGGGGCGCCGGACGCGCGGCGGCGAGTCGCCGCCAACGCGCGAGCAATCGCGCAAAATCGCGCGTCATCACCTGATCGAGCGCGCTACGCAGGGAATGGGTATCGGACATGGCGCAATTGTCCGCGACCCGCGCATCGCGCGCGAGTCCTGTCTGGCGATCCTCGCGGCCTTTCCCTTCGATCGGCACATTCAATTTCACGCCGTGCATGGAGCGCGCTCCCGTCGTGGCAACCCATCCATCAGGCCTCGGCGATGACCGATCGATATCGGCATTTCCAAAAAAGATCGCGAAAGCATCGGTGAGAATCTCGCCAACCTGCTCGCGGACACCTATTCCTTGTATCTGAAGACGCACTGCTTGCACTGGAACGTGACCGGCCCGACGTTCAACACGCTGCATCTGACGTTCGAGACCCAACACAACGAACTTTGGCTCGCCGCCGACACCTTGGCGGAACGCATGCGCGCGTCGGATATCTATGCTCCGGGTTCGTACACGCAGTTGGGCAAGCGGACTTCGATCGCCGAGGAAGCGGGCGTGCCGGAATGGAAAGCGATGGTGCAGCAACTCGTTGACGGCCACGAGACCGTGGCGCGCACAGCGCGCACGGTGTTCAAGGTCGCCGCCGCAGCCGACGCCCAGCCAACCGCGAACCTGGCGACCCAGCGCATGCAACAACACGAAAAGACCGCGTGGATGCTGCGCTGAAACCAGACACAGGATGCGACTGCCGAGTGATGCTGTGCGCCCGGCTTGCGACGGCGCGTCGTTCGATCACTCCGACTTCATCGAAGGCTGCTCCGAAGCCATTGCGATCGCCTGTGCGAAATCATCGGCGAAGCGCAGCGAGTCGCCATCGGCGACGATGCCCATGTCGGCAAGGATGCGTGCCGGCTGCGGCTGTAATCCGGTGAAGATCAGGGCGATACGCTGGCGGCGGCATCGCTCGACCACGTTGCCAATCGCGGTTGCAGCTGACGCATCGATCAGCGGCACCTGGCGCAATCTCAGGATGAACACGCGTGGCGGCCTCCCGAACGCACGCAGCACATCGTCGATGCGGTTGGCGACCGCAAAGAACAACGGCCCCGACACGCGATAAGCCTCTACGCCCTTCGGCAGTGCGGCTCGCTCATCGGGTTGCCGCGCATGGCCCAGGTCGTCCTCGTCGGCTTCGATCCAGTCCCGATGTGACTCCACCGATACCATTTCGCTCATGCGATACATGAACAGGAACGAGGCCATTACAACACCGACTTCGACCGCCACGGTGAGGTCGAACATGACGGTCAACCCGAACGTCACGATGAGCACGATGCGATCGCCGAGTGGCGAACGCATGAGCTGGCGGATGCGATCGATCTCGCTCATGTTCCAGGCCACCAGCAACAGCAATGCGGCCATCGCAGGCAGCGGCACCTGATTGGCCAGCGGCGCCGCGACCAGCACGAAAACCAGGATGAACAGTGCGTGCGCCATACCGGCAACCGGCGTGCGCGCACCGGCTCGCACATTGGTCGCGGTACGCACGATTGCGCCGGTCGCCGGCAGACCGCCGATCAACGCAGACGCGGTATTCGCCACGCCCTGCGCGACCAGTTCGCAATTGGAGCGATGGCGTCCACCGGTCATGCCATCGGACACCACCG
>JBDTWV010000110.1:0-7159 GCA_040006495.1 Dokdonella sp. | reverse complement strand
GAATGGTTCTATCAGAAAGGCTGCGACGCGCTCTATCCGGATGCGTGGGAACAGTATCTGGCGCCGATTCCGGTGGTTGAACGCGCCGACCTGATGAGCGCCTATCATCGACGCTTGATCAGTCCGGATCCGGCGATCCGCCTGGCCGCCGCGCAGGCATGGTCGGTGTGGGAGGGCGCGACGAGCTTCCTGTTCCAGGAGCCGGCGCATATCGCGTCGAGTGCGGCTGATGAGTTCGCACTCGCGTTCGCGCGGATCGAGAACCACTATTTCGTGAATGGCGGCTTCTTCGAATGCGACGACCAGTTGTTGCGCGATGCGGGTCGTCTGCGCGATATCCCTGCAGTCATCGTGCAGGGCCGCTATGACGTCGTCTGCCCGGCGCGCAGCGCCTGGGATCTGCATCGGGTTTGGCCGGAAGCGGATTTGCAGATCGTCGTCGATGCCGGCCATTCCGCGTTCGAGCCCGGCAACACCCACGCCTTGATCGAAGCAACCGATCACTTCCGCTGACGTGGTGGCGGTGCTTGTAGCGGCTTTCACCAGTGTTCCCAATGCCTGCGCGGGAGCAGCGGGACCCGCAGTGTTTCCAAAGCGCGAAGCATCCCGCCTGCCGGCGCTCCCACGATCGGATGGCGTTACGACCGCTGCTCACTATGCGCCGCGGTGTCGGAAACGAAAACGGGCTCGCCGAAGCGAGCCCGTTCTTTCCGTTACCTGCAACCGGACTTAGTGCGCGGGTGCGGCTTCGCCCGACAAACAGGTCTTCATGAAGCTCTTGCGCGCGGCGCCCTTCAGTGCGTCGGTCTTCGCTTCAGCGTTGCAGGTCTTCATCTTTTGCTGTTGCGTGGCTTTTGCGCTCATTGGAGCGGCGGCTGCCATGGGTGCGGCCGCAGGAGCAGCGGCCATGGTGCTGTCACCCTTCAGGCACGTGCTCATGAACGTCTTGCGCTCCGGTCCCTTCAGCGACTGGGTCTTCGCTTCCGCGTTGCAGCTCTTCATTTTGGTCTGCTGCGCTGTCAGCGGCTTGCCGCTCTTGCTCATGGCCTGTGCGTAGACCATGCCGGAACCGCATACCAGGGCAAGCGCCAGAACCAACGATGACGTCGTCTTCAACTGCATGGTGAAACTCCTCTGCGATAGTTGTGGCCGCTGCCACATGGCATCGGTGCGGCGCAGTCTACGCCTGCGTCTGACAAACGCGAGTGGGCGATCGGGGAGTTTTGTGTACGCGTTGGCGGCGATTCAGTCGACGACATCGGCCCCAGCGTTGTAGGAAATCAGCGCATTCCCTGCCTCACGCGCGGACGCGCCGAGGCAGGACACCAGCTCGATCAGGCGACCTCGCGTAGCGCCACGGCCTTGCGCGGGCCTTCAACCAGCGCGCGACGCACGCCATCGACCAGCAGATCCACTTCGGCCGAGGTGACGTTGAAATGCGGGGTAAAACGCAGTGAATTGACGCCGCCATGGATGACGCCATAGCCATGCTCGCGCATCCATTCCTCGGTGCTGCCGGCCCCGTAGCCGAGGAAATCCTTGGTCAATTCGCACGAGAACAGCAGGCCGGTGCCCTGCACCTTGGTGATGTAGCCGGGTAGTTCCGTCTTGAGCTGGTTGAGCTTGGCGACGAACTCCTCACCGCGGTCGCGGATGTTCTCGCGCAGTTCCGGGGTGATCGCGCCGAGCACCGTGCAGCCGACATCCAGTGCGCGCGGGTTGGCAGTCATCGTATTGCCATAGATGCCCTTCTTGTACAGTGCCGCCGCATGCGCGGTGACCGCGAGAACCGACAACGGGTACTGGCCCGCGTTGAGCGCCTTCGAATATGTCTCCATGTCCGGCGCATCGAGTTTCTCGAAGCCCGGATAATCGACGATCGACAGCACGCCGTGTGCACGCAGGCCGGCCTGGATCGAATCAATCAGCAGCAGGCAGCCGTGCGCCTTGGTCAGCTGGCGTGCAGCCGCGTAGAACTCCGGTGTCACGCCGCGGCCCGGGTCGCCCTCGCCCATGACCGGCTCGATGAACACCGCCTCGATGAACCAGTTGTTCTTGTCGGCGTCGGCGAACAGCTGCTTGAGATGGTCGATGCTGTAAGGCTCGACGGTCAGCACACTATGCTCGTTGCGATAGCTGGCAAGGTTCTGCTCGTAGTTCTTTCGCGACGAATCGGAGTAGAGCGCTGGCTTGTCGGTGCGTCCGTGGAACGCGCCCTTGACCGCAATGCGTTTGATCGCACGGCCGGCAAAGCGCGCGCCGGGATCGGTCATCAACTTCGCATTGACGTCGATGATGCGGGCGGCCAGCGAGACCGATTCGGAGCCTGAATTGAGGCACATGAACTTCGCAAAAGGACAGCCACCGCGGGTGTGCCCAATTTCCTTCTTGAGCGCGTTGCCGAATTTCATCTGCGACAGGTTTGGTGTCATCACATTGGCCATGACCTGCGGGCGCGCCATGACACTGAGGATCGCTTTCGGCGCGTGGCCGAAGCCGAGCATGCCGTAGCCGCCGACGTCATAGACCACCGCTCCCTTGAGGGTGACCAGCCACGCGCCATGCGCGGCCAAGGCGATGTACGGATTGACGCCGTCTTCGGGGTAAAAGTTGACGAAATCGGCCTGCGTCTTCTGAATCTGCGTCGCTTCGTCCAGATGCAGGAATTCCGACATGCACGAGCGCAGCGCGAGATGCGCGGCATACGCTTCGTCGATCGTCTCAACCAGGTTCGGATCAGTTTCCGCGAAGCGTTCGATGACTGCGTCGGCCAAGCCACTGGTACGCAGCGCACCGTCGAACTCGCGCATTTCCTTGAGTTTGGTCAGCATCGCATTCATCGGAACCTCCGGGTAAACGAAACGTGCCCGCCCCGACCCGGGTGCGGGCACTGTCCGCTTTAATCTTTGATTGGAATGGAAAAAACCGTGCCTACAATTTACCACAGCGGGGCCGTGCGCGGTACCCCGCAGCCGCTGCAGCGCCTGCTCCCACGCGATATGACAGGCATCACCCGCAATGCCTGACGCCTGTTTCTGGGGTATTTGCGCACGAGGCGCCAAAGTGGCACCAACGATCACGGCGGGAGTGGTTCCATGCATCAGCGTCAAGATGGTCCGGCCGCGCAGTTGAGCGCAGTCTGCAAGCGGTATGGCGGCGTCGCTGCGCTCGATGGCGTGGACCTGGCCGCGCATCCGGGCGAATTGCTGGCGCTGCTCGGACCGAACGGTGCCGGCAAGAGTACTGCAATCGCGCTGTGCCTCGGTCTGGTCGAGCCGGATCGTGGCGAGGCGCGCGTGTTCGGGCAATCGCCGCACGCGTTGACCGCGCGCAGGCGCTTGGGCGTGATGCTGCAGAGCACCTCAATGCCGGACACGCTGAAGGTGCGCGAACTGCTCGCGCAGACCCGTAGCTACTATCCCGATCCACTGCCAACTGAGCAGTGCGTGCAGCGCGCCGGCATCGTCGCGCTGATGGAGCGTCGCTACGGCAAGCTCTCCGGTGGCGAGCAGCGCCGCGTGCAGTTCGCGCTGGCGATCTGCGGACGACCGCAATTGCTGTTTCTGGATGAACCGACGGTCGGTCTCGATGTCGAGGCGCGCGAATCAGTATGGCGCACAATCCGCCAGCTCGTCGCCGAAGGCTGTGCAGTCGTGTTGACCACGCACTATCTGGAAGAGGCCGAAGCGCTGGCCGATCGCGTCACCATGCTCGCGCGTGGCCGGGTCGTCGCCGAAGGCACTGTGCAGCAGCTTCGCGCACGCGTCGCGCAACGGCGCATCCGCTGCGTCAGCAAGCTCGACGCCAGCGTGATCGGCACATGGCCGGAAGTGCGCAGCGTGTGCCGTGACGGCGATCGCGTCGAGATCATCACCGATGCCGCCGAAATCGTCGTGCGCCAGTTGCTGTTCGAGGACACCAGAGTGGCCGACCTGGAAATCCAGCGCGCCGGGCTCGCCGAAGCCTTTGTCGAAATCACTCGGGAGGCCGCATGAACACCCGCGCCATCACGCCGCGCGTCTCGCTGCCGCGCATTTATGCGCTCGAAGGCAAGCTGGAGTTCCTGCGCCTGCTGCGCGCGCCTTCGTTCGCGCTGCCGACGCTGATCTTCCCTCCGATGTTCTACCTGCTGTCGGTGATGCTGTCTGGCCCCAGCAGCGCCGGCTTCCAGCCGAACGTCTACCTGCTGGCGACCCTGGGTGTGTCTGGTGCGATGAGTCCTGGCTTGTTCGGCTTCGGCGTCACTGTCGCGATGGATCGCGAGCGCGGTTGGTTGACCCTGAAGCGCGCGCAGCCGATGCCGCCGGGTGTGTATGTCGCAGGCAAGCTGATGATGGCGATGCTGTTCGCGGCGATCATTTTTTCGATCATGGCGATGCTCGGGATGACGCTCGGTGGCGTGCGCCTGCCGATCAGCGCCTGGTTGCTGCTGTTGGTGGTCGAGGTGCTCGGCGTGTTGCCATTCTGCGCGATCGGCATGTTTGTGGGCAGCCTGGTCAGCGGCCAGGCCGCACCGGCCGTGGCAAACCTGATCTATTTGCCCATGGCCATCCTGTCGGGATTGTGGATGCCACTGGCGATTCTTCCAGCGGTCATCGGCAACATCGCACCGCTGTGGCCGGCGTTTCACCTTGGCCGGCTTGCGCTCGCTGCTGTCGGGCAGGCGCCTGGGGAATCTATCCTCCTGCACGTCGCCGCGTTGGCCGTGTTCACCGTCGTGTTCCTCACGTTCGCGCTACGCAGGCTGGCGCGGGCTTGAGTAGGTCGCAGCGGATGGACCCGTTGATATGCAACGCAAGGTATGATTTTGCATCAGGAACGCGTGCCATGACGCCACTAATAACCCGCCTCGAAAATCTGCGCGCGCACTTGGTGCCGCCGCGCGTCCACGAGCAGGGCTGGGCGCCGCTGTGGAACCTTTTCTATCTGGGCTTTCTGTTCATCAACTGGAGCGTGGACGCCGCGCTTCAGTGGCTGCCGGTGACCTTGCTCAGCATCGCTATCTTCCTACCCGTGTATTTTCACGCGTATGGCGAGTCGGGTCGTCGCGTAATGGTGCATGCGGCCGTGATTGCGACGCTCGGATTCGCGTTGGCGCCGTTCAATAGCTCCGCGAACACCTACCTGATCTACGCCGGCGCGTTGCTGCCATTGAGTGGCCTCGCGCTAGGCCGGATGATCGCGATTATCAGCGCCGGGCTCGTGCTGTATGCGGCGGAGCTGTCTCTGTTTCCTTGGCCACCGCGCTTCATCGTCCTGGTCGTCGCACTGACCGCAATGATCGCAACGACGGTTTGCGCCGCCAATTATTTCCAGCGTGAAAAGCGCCTGCGCCAAGCCGAGCTGAAGCTCAGCCACGATGAGGTACGCCGTCTCGCCGCGCTCGCGGAACGTGAACGCATCGGCCGCGATCTGCACGACCTGCTCGGCCATACGCTGTCGCTGATCACGCTGAAATCCGAGCTGGCTGTCAAATTGTTCGACCGCGATCCGCTGGCCGCGCGCAGCGAGATCATGGATGTCGAGCGAGTCGCGCGCGATGCGCTCGGCCAAGTGCGTCGTGCCGTGACCGGCATCCGCACCGCCGGTCTCGCTGCCGAATTCGCCTCCGCGCGCCTGCTGCTGGAATCCTCGGACGTGCACCTCGACTACTCAGGCGCGGATACGCTGCTGCCGCCGGAGATCGAAACCGTGCTTGCATTGACGGTGCGCGAGGCGGTGACCAATATCCAGCGCCATGCGCACGCGCGCCACGCCGGCGTGAAACTGGCGATCGAATCTGGAGAAGTGCGGCTGGTTATCGAAGACGATGGCCGTGCTGCCCAACCCGTCGTTCCCGGCAATGGCCTCAGCGGAATGCGTGAACGCCTGCACATGCTCGGTGGCCACCTCGCGATCGAATCGCAGCGCGGGCAGGGTACGCGACTGGTCGCCGTCCTGCCGATGCCGCCACAAGGCGCGGCACCGGCGCGTGCGGCCTTGGTCTGAGCCAACGCGCGTGGCTGAATGCGTGGGTGTTTGCGCTACAGTCGCCGCCGCCGTGGCCTGCGCGGCGCTGCCCGGTTGCTCGCGATGATCCGTGTCCTGTTGGCCGAAGACCAGGCGATGGTGCGCGGAGCGCTGTCGGCCTTGTTGAAACTGGAACCCGACATCGACGTCGTCAGCGCTGCCGCGGATGGTGAAGAGGCGTGGCGGCTGCTACAGCAGCTGAAGCCGGACCTGCTGGTCACCGACATCGAGATGCCGGGTCTGACCGGTCTCGAACTCGCGCAGCGCGTGCAGCGCCATCAGCTGCCCTGCAAAGTCGTGATCGTGACCACCTTCGCGCGCCCGGGCTTCCTGCGCCGCGCGCTTGAGGCCGGTGTCGGCGGCTACCTGCTCAAGGACTCACCCGCCGAACAACTCGCCGACGCGCTGCGTACCGTGCATCGCGGCGGTCGCGCGATCGATCCGCAACTCGCGGTCGAGGCGTGGTCGGACGCCGATCCGCTAAACGACCGCGAACGCCAGGTGTTGCGTCTGGCCGGCGAAGGTCTGTCCGCCGGGGATATCGCCGGACGCCTCAACCTGTCCCAGGGCACTGTTCGCAATTACCTGTCCGAGGCGATCGGCAAGCTCGGCGTCGGCAATCGCATCGAGGCCTATCGACTCGCCCGGCAGAAGGGCTGGCTGTGACGGAAGGCACCGTTTTTTGCCAGTTTGCGGGTAAGCGGGTATCGGTGGCAGCGGCAGCGCTTTTACAATAGACGGTTTCCCGCGACGCGCATTGGCTCGTGAACAAATCCGATTTCCATTTCGATCTGCCACCCGAACTTATCGCGCAAGTGCCGCTGCCGACGCGTTCGGCCAGCCGCTTGCTCGTCGTCGATGCCGCAGCGAAGCGGTTCGAAGATCGCCATTTCACCAATCTTGCGGAGCTGCTGCGTCCGGGTGACCTGTTGGTGTTCAACGACACCCGTGTGCTGCCGGCGCGTTTATTCGGGCACAAGGAAAGCGGCGGCAAGGTCGAGATATTGATCGAACGCGTCACCGGCACGCATGAGGCGCGCGCGCAGCTTGGCGTCAGCAAGAAGCCGAAGGCGGGCGGCCGCATCCTGCTCGACGACGGCACCGTCGTGACCGTAGTAGGTCGCGATGGCGAATTTTTTCTGTTGCGCTT
>JBDTWV010000109.1:0-7175 GCA_040006495.1 Dokdonella sp. | reverse complement strand
CAAACGTGATCTGGGTGACCGATGGGACGCCGGGAGGGACGCATCCTGCTGCGTCTGTGGATGTCCGCACAGGGTCTGGCGGCTTGCTCACAGCGTCGTCGCTGGGTGCGTTTTTCTCCGGCAACACTCCTGGCAACGGCTGGCAGATATTTCGCACCGATGGACCAGAAGTGAGTTCACATGCGCTGACAAGCGTGGCGCAGGGTGTGACGAACATAATCGGTCTGGTGGATGGGCAGCCCACATTTGTCCAAGCGAGTCAGCCTGGAAGTGCGTCGGTGTGGAGAGTGCAAGATGCCAGCGGCGCAGTGACGGAACTGACCAACGTGCCTAACTATGCGGAGTTCGCAGTGACAGATCACGTCGGCTTCGCGATCTCGACTCTGAGCTCACCCGATAATGCAAGGCAAGTCGAAAGCTTTCGAGCGGACGCCGCACCGCCGACGATCTTGCCCGTACCGCCGCCCAGTACGTATTGGTATTACCCCCACCACATGGGCTCCGGGTCGAAACTTGCGTGCGCGGAGACCTACACCCAATACGTTTCGCAAAATAGCGTGCAAGAGTTGTATTGTTCTGACGGTACCGTCGCCGGCACGCATAGGCCGGTGCCGCCCGCTCTTGGGACCGGCGTCCAGTTATGGGACTTCACGGAATATTCCAGGATTGGCGATCGACTCCTGTTCTATGCGCCTGCATCGCCGACGTTACAACCGGGACTATGGGTAACGGACGGCACGGATGAAGGGACATTCCCGCTGCTTGCGCTTGTGGAAAGCGACGTCCAAGGCTGGATGCCTTGTTCGGGTGATCAATCGGGGGGCGTATATTTCCTGGGTTCTCCCTATGAAAACCCTGACAATTCCTCCTTCCTCTGGTACACCGACGGAACTGCGTCGGGCACTTACCAAGTCAAGCGCATGGGTTCAGGGCAGTACTCCTGCGCCGTGCTCGGTACAACCACAGGAATCCATGGAACGGCGTACCTTCAAATTGGCACGACGTTGTATCGCAGCGATGGAACGTCGGTCGGGACGTTTCCAGTCGCTGGAGCGCCGACTCTCCAAACGTTTTCTTACACCAAGTCGTGGCAGGGAATCGCTTCCATCGGACGCTGGCTGGTGTTTTTTGCACCCATCTCGACGACGGAATTGGGTATCTGGAGGCTGGATCTTGATCCGATATTTTCCGACGGATTTGACTCTTGGCTCACACCAGCTTGAGATCAATCGACCTGCTATCCGGAAACACCTGTTGAACTCGCTCGCTTGAGAGTCCCCACAGCCGCGCGAACAGCCCGCCGAACATGGAACGGTAGTCGGTAAGCACGGGGTAGTCCCGATCCTGCAGCAATGTTGCGCGTTCTACCGCGACTTGCTCGCCCAAGATGCGGCCGCCGGCAACGCTGCCGCCGAGCACCCAGTACACGGTGCCGTGGCCGTGGTCGGTGCCCTTGTTGCCGTTCTCGCGAAACGTGCGGCCGAACTCGGATACGACCACGACGACGGTATTTTTCCACTCGTTGCCGAGCGCGGTTGCATACGCGGCCAGACCGCGACCGAGGTTACCGAGGTTGTTGGCGAGCGTGCCTTGTGCGCCGCCTTCGTTGACATGCGTGTCCCAGCCGCCGACGTCGACGAAGCCCAAGCGGAACTGGTCGCGCATCAAGGTCGCGATGCGCTGTGCTTCGGCCTCGAATCCCTTCGCGCTGATCGCGCCGCGACTGGCGCGGCTCATCGCGTCGCCGAGATCCTGCGCCACCTGCTGGCGCACTTTGAAGCCTTCGGCGACGTGCGTCTGCAGACGTCGGCCCTGGTACATGTCGGTGAGGATCTGTGTTTGCCGCGCATCGAAGCTGGGCTTTATCGCACCTTTGAGCGAGACATTGGGAATATCAGCGGCGCCCCGAAACACCAGCGGCAGCGCGTCGGTGAACGCCATCGGCTGCACGCCGGTCAGGACCGAGGACAGACGGGCAAGGAAGCCGGAACGGAAGTCGTGCCGATCTTGGGCCGCCAGTCCCGATTCGATGTCGTCCTGGGTTTCGAAGTGGCTGCGCGACAGGTCCGCAGTGCCGGCGAAAGGCACGAACGCCACTTCGCGGCGCTGGAACATCGGTGCGATTGAATCACTGAGCGCGGGTGTCAAGCCCCAGTTTGAATCGAGACGAATCGCGCTTGCTGGATCTTCCGCGTCGGGGCGCGCGATCGCGATGGTCGGGCGCGACGCGTAATAGAAGTCGCTCGCGTACGGCACCAGCGTCGTGTTGCAATCGTAGCCGCCCCGAAGGAACACCAGCAGGAAGCGCGGTGACGAGGCCGGTGCGGCATACAAACGACCGCCAAGCGTGCAGGTCGCGGCGCCAGTGGCCGTGGAGAGGAGAAATTGACGGCGATTCATCAGGGCGACCTAGCGGTAATTCACATCTGGAGAAGCGAGCAGGAACGTATTCCATTCGACCTGCGATTCAGCGCGCGCCAGTGCGGCCTTGGTCGGCGCGGACAGGTGCGGCTCGATCGCGGCATGGTAGAGCTTTGACGAAAGTTGCGGGACTGTGGCAGCGGGTGCGGAGTTGGCGTCATTGCCATCGAAAAGTTTGGACTTGCCCGAACCGATGGCCCGTGCGATGTCGAAACGGCGGCTGATCTGACCGGAGCCGCTCCATGCGCTCTCACCCATTGCATAGCCGTCCGGAGCGAGGTGACCGAACAGCGGCTCGCCAAGGACGCGCAACCAATTGATGATGGGACGCGGGTTCGTGATCGGGTGGGCATCGTAGGCAAGGCGCATCGATGCGACGATGTACTGCATTGGATCGCGGAATTTCTTGCCCAGCGATTGCTCCAGTTCGATTGACTCGAACAGCGTGCGCAGCACGGCCGAAATGTCACCGTCGCTGCGCTGAAACGTTTTCGCCATGCGTTTGACCAGAGCGGGTGGCGGCTCGTCGGCAACGAAGTAGGTTGCGAGCTTGCGCGACACGAACTGCGCACAAGCGGGCTGGCGCACGATCAGGTCGACGGCCTGCTTCACCTCATCGAAGCCGCTACCGTTGATCGTGTGGCCCAGCAGCACCTTGTCGCCAAAATCGTGCCGCGCCGGATTGAATTCGAACAGGCCGTCGCGGACATACAACGCCTGCCATTGCGGCTTGAGGTGCGGCGTGCGGTCACTGAAGTTGACGCCGACTCCGGTCAGGATTCGTGCGAGTTGCTGCACGTCAGTTTGCGTATAGCCTGCGCCCACGCCGAGCGTCTGCAACTCCATCAGCTCGCGTGCGTAGTTTTCGTTGGCATGGCCGTTCGCATTGCGCGCGTTATCCAGGTATTGCAGCATCGCTGGACTGGTCAAGGTAGCCATCACGAGGTCTCGGAAGTGGCCGAGCGCGTGCGGGCGGATCGCACGCGCCGAGTAGTCAGCCACTAGCCAGCGCAGGTTTGCCTTGTTTTCGAACACGCTGAAATGGTTCAGCCAGAACCAGATCATTTGTTCCTTTAGTTGCGCCGGCGAATAGATCGCGCGCAACATTTCCGCGCTGGTGGTCTGGTAGGCGAGTTGCTGGCCGTGCTGCCGGAGCGCTTTGCGTGCGGCTATCTTGGCCTCGCCATCCGGCATCGCCCGGATGTGTTGCTGCTGCGTGCTGGCTTCGCGCACCAAATCGGACGACGGCGTGCGCTCGACTTCGAACTGGCCGATGGTCGCGGCGATCGGCGGTGGCAGTGCTTCGTTCATGGCGGCCAGTTGTTCATCCAGAAAGCGCGCGCGGCCAAGCTGCTGGAAACGCGCAAGGGTGGCACTGTCGACACCGAACGTGATCCGGTTCAGCCATTGAATGTCGGTCGTGGTGGGTTTTGTGGCGGCAGCGATTGCCTGCGTGGCTAAAAATGCGAGCAATATTGCGGCCAGCCGTTTCCTGTGACCCCGAAGTGGCCTCGACGAAAAGTACAGAAGGGTGGGTTTTTGTGAGCGAGGCATATACCGGCAGTGGCTCCGTGCGTTCCGATCCGATGAATAACGCGCCAGAGGGCCTATGGATGACATGCGATTTGCCGCATTCGGCTGCGTTGCGCGGCGCAGCGGCTAAACTGAGTCTCTTTTCCCGTGTGAGCATGCCGTGATAGACGCAGCATCCGCCAATCCTCCCGAACCGCACACCCTTGCGTTGTTGGATGCGATCGAGGCACGCATCGTCGGGTGCCTGATCGAGAAGGCCGCGATCACACCCGAGGTGTATCCGCTGACCGTCAACGCGACCGTCTCGGCCAGTAACCAGAAGACCAGCCGCGAGCCGGTGATGAATCTTGAGCCCGGCGCGGTCGGCCATGCACTGCGCGCAATGGAGGGCAAGGGATTGGTCAAGGTTGCGCCAGCCTCGCAGCGTGCGCTGCGCTACGAGCACCGTTTCGACGCGATCTATGGAGTCACCGCGCGCCAACGCGCCGTGTTGTGCGTGATGTTGCTGCGCGGTCCGCAAACCTTGGGAGAACTCCTGACGCGCACTGACCGGCTCGCCGATTTCCCAGGCCTCGACGACGTGCGTGACACGCTGGATCGGCTGATCCAGCGCGAGCCCGCGCTGATTGTTTGCCTGGGCCGGGCATCGGGCCAGCGCGAGGATCGCTACATGCACTTACTGTGCGGCGCGGTGTCGGCGGAGATGTTTGTCGATTCGGCCGCGATGCCCGTGGGCGGAGCGTCGCGTAGCGGCCTGCACGAGCGTGTCGAACGCCTCGAAGGCGAGCTTGAGCAGATGCGCGGCGAACTGGCTGAGTTGCGCCAGCATTTCGTGGCGCGGTCAGATTCCTAGCGGGCTTCGACCACAAATATTGGCACTGCATGCGGCGCGCGCCGCATAGTTGTCTGCAGCGAGGGTACGACGATGCGTGCGTTGCTTTTGTGTGTGCTGTTTGCGTTTGGCGTGTTGCCGGCATCGGCGCAGACCGCTGCTTCCGTGGCTTCGCCAACGAGGCGTGCGACAACCGAGATCGGCGCCTTGCAAAAGGTGCCGTACCGCATCGATATTCCGGCGAACTGGAATCGCGGCGTGGTGGTGTATTTCCACGGCTACGAGATCGATCCCGTTCGATTCACGAACGACGAGCCGCTGCCGTCGATGTTCGCGCCGCTCCTCAACGATGGTTTCGCGGTTATCCAGTCCGCATATTCGCAAACTGGCTGGGCAGTCGAGCAGGGCAGTGCCGACAGCGAGCGACTGCGCACCTATTTCGTTGCCAAGCACGGTCAGCCGGAACAGACGTTCGCAGTGGGGTTGTCGATGGGTGGCACGCTGACGGTAATGGCGATGGAATCTGAGCCGCAGGTCTACGATGGGGGCTTGTCGCTGTGCGGTGTGATCGAGGCGACCGACCGCATGATGCGACGCGACTTCGCACTGCGTGCTGCATTCGACTATTACTTTCCCGGCGTACTTGGAAAGCTGGTGCCAGTCGCGGTAGATTTTGTGCCGAGCGAAGCCATAGAGGCGCGGATCGCCTCGGCGATGCATGCCAATCCGGAAGGCACCGCTGCCGTTCGTGCGATCTATCGGACCGGCGACAGCAGCAGTTTGCCGGGCGTGATCGTGTCGCTTACCTACGACATCATGGAAATGCAGCGGCGCGCGCACGGCAATCCATTCGGCAACGCGAATCTCATCTATACCGGCCCCATCGATGCGTATGCGTTGAACGATGGGGTCAAGCGCTATCGCGCGGATCCGCGTGCTGCGGCCTATCTGTCGCGTTGGTACACGCCGACCGGCAAGCTGCTCAAGCCGCTGCTCGCGCTGCACGACACCGGCGATACGCTGGTCGTCGCCTCGACCCCGTTCGAGTACGCATTGCTCGCGCAACGCGCCGGCCATGCCGACAATTTCGTGCAGCAATACGTGAACGCCGAAGGCCATTGCAACTTCACGGCGGAGCAGATCAGCCGTGCGTTCGACGAACTGGTCGAGTGGTCGCGCGCGGGCAAGCGACCGCGAGCAGGCCGCCTGCCGAAGTAGGAGCGGTGCAGCCTCGACCGCAATCGCACGTCGCGTTGTGGGCAAAGCAGCGCGGCTTGCGCCGCTCTCATCAAACATGCCGTAACGGTCCCATGCGGGAGCCCCGACAGGCGCGATGCCTTGGCACGTCGAACGGCATCGCGGCTGCCGGCGCTCCCACCAAAAGCGTCGAACCCGTGTGCTCCGCGACAGAACCCTACCGACGACGGGCGCGTCCTCCCGCAGGGTGTGAGCAGACATGGCTTTCGGCGCATAGGCGCCACCTCGGCGATCAGGCAGACTTGATCCAGTTCAATGAATCAAAGGGGGAAGACGATGAGATTGGTCAAACGGATAGTTGGCGCAGTGCTCGTCGCTTCGTTGGCGACCATGGCGGTTGCTGCAACGACGGCGCAAGGCGCTGAGGCGAATGCGAAAGCGTCCAACACCTTTGCGCTTGCCACGCGCGGAACCGAGCGTATTGCCGGTTTCTTCGACGTCTATCGTGACGTCGCGAAGGGCCGCGTGCTGCTGGGCGTCCACCAATTCAACCAGCCATTTCTCCTGATCACTTCGCTGCCGTGGGGACTTGGTTCCAACGATATCGGACTCGACCGCGGCCAAAGCAGCGGATCGCATCTGGTCGAATTTCGTCGCGTCGGCCCTCGCGTGCTGCTGGTCGAGGACAACACGCGCTTCCGCGCGGTGTCACGGAATTCAGACGAGGCATTGAGCGTGCGCCAGGCGTTTGCCGAATCCGTATTGTGGGCCGGCGACATCGTCGGCGAAAGCAAAGGCAGCGATGCCGGCATCATCGTCGATGTCAGTTCGTTGCTGACCTCCGATCGCCACGGCATCGCACGCCAGCTGAGCGAAACCAAGCAGGGCAAGTACGAGAGCGACGAAAAGCGCAGCGCGGTGTCGCTGCCCGCTGCGAAGAGCTTTCCGGACAACACGGAGCTCGAAGCATTGCTGACGTTCAAGGGCGCCGGAGATGCGCAGTACGTGAAGGATGTGGCGCCGGATCCCGAGAGCCTGACCGTGCATCAGCACCTGAGCTTCGTGCGCTTGCCGAAGCCCGGTTTCACGCCGCGCGCCTACCATCCGGCGTCCGGCGGTCTCAGTGTCGGCTATTACGACTTTGCGCAGCCGCTCGCATCGAGCATTGACGTGCGCTTCCAGCCGCGGTTCC
>JBDTWV010000108.1:0-7209 GCA_040006495.1 Dokdonella sp. | reverse complement strand
CATCCGATGTCGCCAGCAATTTTTTTGCGAATTCGGCAACCCCGACTTGCAGATCCTCTGGCTCTATCGCCGCACGCAATTGCGCTGCCGTGATCGCGCGAAATTCTTTGTGGCCGAGGAGCAATGCGACGCTGGGTGCCAGGCGGCGCTCTTGTGTTTGCGGATCCACATCCCATACGTGCAGGTGGGCGGTTTCGAGTGCCATATGCAGGCGGGCATTGGCCAGCGCTACCGCCGCACGCGCTTGTGACTGCTGGGCGAGGAGCACTTCGGCCTGTTTTCGCGCGCTCATCAACTCGAGCTCGTAGGCGTGGCGGTCGCGCGCTACAAACACGGCGATCTCGTGAACCAACGATCCGCCGTGTTCACGGGCCAGCGCGTTCACCACGATCGGAATCGTGTGACCTGCGGCGTGCACGAAATCGAGCTTTACCTCGGCAATCGAACCCTGCATCTGCAGCAGAGGGGACCAATGCGTTTGATGGAAGATCCGGCAACCAATCGTCAACAGCTCCTGGAACCGACATTTTCCAATCAGCGATGCGCGCTCCATGCCGATCCAGTCGCAGAATGTCTGATTGACGTGCTTGATCGTGCCGTCGACTTCGGCGATCAACAGACCGCAAGCGGCGCGATCGTACAGCGTCGCCCAGTCTGGCAATTGTGCGCCGTCACTTTTCGACACTGCGTTGATCCAACGTCGCGGACAGGAACTCGTACATCGAATCAATGCTGGGTGCCGGGGCACTCAGGTGCGGGCAATGACCCACGTTATCGATGATCCGCAAGGTGCCGTTCGGCAAAGTCCGCTGCAGGAAGTCGCCGACCGGACGCGGCGCGATGAAGTCATCGCTGCATTGCAAAACGAGGGTCGGCGCGTCGAGGCGGCCGACATCCGCTCGGTTGTCGGAAAGAAATGTCACGCGCGCGAAATGCGCGGCGATGGTCGGATCGGTTCGGCAGAAGCTGTTGGTCAACTCCTGACCGAGTTCCGGCTGCCCAGGCGCGCCCATGATGGCTGGCGCCATGGTGCTCGACCACCCCAGGTAATTGCTTTCCAGTGCCTCCAGCAGACCATCGATGTCGGCGCGCGTGAAGCCACCGACATAGTCGCCATCATTGATGTAGCAAGGTGATGGCCCCAGCATGATGTGTGCGGCAAAAAGCCCCGGTTCCGCGACTCCCGCGAGCAAGCCGATCATTGCGCTGACTGAATGGCCGACAAAAATGACCGGGTGATCGGCGAATCCGCGAATGATCTCGACCACGTCGGACGCGTGACCATGCAGAGTTGCGTACTTCCCGACATCATAGGCGCCGAGGTCGGACCCGCCGCTGCCGACCAGGTCATAACAGATGGTCTGGTAGCGTTTGCGGAATTCGGGCTCGAGGAATCGTCACATGTGCTGGTCGAAACCGAAGCCATGCGCGAAAACCATCGTGTACGGGCCATCCACGCTGACGTGCACGCCATGACGTTGCTGGACACTCATTTGTCGAAGCCCCTTTCTGTGGCGAGCGCGTGCTGCCAGATCGAGATAAAGCATGCCTTTATCCGAGTGACCTGACAATGCGCAAGGCCAAACAGCAAGATGGCCTGTTTGATGTCGACTCCCGATAGCTGCGCTCTCACCCGTGTTGGCGGAGTGAGGTGATGAACAATCGGGCGAACGCCTTCAGGGAAAATATGCGCCAGCCGGCGCAGGCATTGCTTCTCGGCTTTCGGCGAACCTTGCTGACCGGCGCGGAGAGCATATCCAGAATGGACAGCATGCGACCTCCCGCAGCAGGGATGACAGGACGCAACAGGTCTCAGCTCGGATTGGCCTTCAGATCACGCCAATCAACGCCGATCACCGGTCGTTTGTTGCACACCAGCCAACGCGTCATCACGCTGTAGATGCGCCTGCACTCGATATTAAGACGGGTGTTTCCCAACAACCAATCCAGCGCCTTCAGCGGTGCACGGATACGTTCTGCGCCTGGCCCCGCGCGCGCCAGGTTCACCAGCGTCAGGCGTCGACCGTGAACCAACGCCACTGCGCCGCACAGCAACACACAATGACGCAGCACATGCATCGAACCGAGAGCGCTGCCCGGACATTTTTTCAATACTTCGGTCGCGCGCAGGGTGTAGTCCGCTCTGGCTTCGTAACCCGGGGGTAGCCCAACCTGCCCCCGTTCCTGGTCACATGGTGGTCACGGCGGGTGTATCGAAGCCGTCGGCGAAGATGAGATCCGCCTTGATCAGAACGGTGCCGACGAAGAAATCCTCCGGAAAAGAGGCGGCCTGCACGCCGTCGATAACGACGCGTCGGATCGTGGGGCCAGCGGCCGCGATGCCGGCGAACACCTGCTTGTACGTCGCGTTGGCGGACACCGAAAACGGAAAACTGCCGAGCAGGACGTTGTTGGCGTCATAGGCCGAAATGGTTCCGCTGAACCCCGCGGAGTAGTAATTGGGATCGCATACGACACCGAAACCGTTAATGCCTTGTGCGAATTTGAAGGTAAGCGGACCTGCGCTGAAACCGAAGCCGTTTCCCGTTTCATACAGTCGCTCGCCTTGCGCATACATCGGGCCGAAGCCCGGTCCGGCAGTGGCGTTGTTGCCCTGGCCAGTCGCTTGGCTGACCATGACGCTGCGCCCGTCGAGGCTGGTTACCGCGACCGGATTGGTAGGCGTGCTGTTGATCGGGCCTAACTGATCCCAGGTTACCGCGTCGTTCGCGCCGAGCTGAGCGGGTGACCCGACGAATTGAACCGCACCTGCGGCAAAAGGCGCCAGCGCTGCGAAAAGCGCGATGGATGCGACATAGAATGATTTACTGTTCACGCAGACTCCTCCGGGCGCTCGAAGGGGCGCTCGAAAAAGTACTGCGCAAAACAGTGGTCGAAGGTCTCATCCAGAACGTATTCTCTTTTCTGGTGTGGTAAGTGAACCTGACTCCGTCGTTGGGACTTTTCGCCGGTTCGGCACCGATCTGTACGATTCATGCAAGGGTGGGCAAAACGAATGTCTCGATGGTTCGAAGTCGGCAGATCGCATGGTTGGGCTCGTTGGTTGTATTCCCGGGCGGCGGGATTGGTCGTGCTTGTGCTGGCGATGTGCATGGCGAGTACGCCGGCGTGGGCTGAGATGTTCGAAGATTTCGGGATGTCAATCCTGATCTACTTCGCCGTCACGGTGGGCGTAGCTGTGTTGATCGTTACCTTTTTCTTGTGCCTGTTCCACGTATTCACGAACACGGTCGTCTACGTGGTGTACGTGTTTCTGGCATGCGCGGCTGTCGCGTACTTCCTATTGGTTGTCTGCGCGGACATGCCTCACGAATGGTTCCTGCGCGCGACCGTACAGATGCTGATGCTGCTGGGCGTTGGCGTCGTAGCCTCTTCGATCCAGTACTGGTCCCACCACAGCAAATTGCGGATCAAGCGACGCGACGAATCCGCCACGCTGAAAGAAATCCTGGCCCGCACTGAAGCGGCAAGCGCGTCGCAAAAAACGGGGGTCTGAGACTGGGGTTTCCCCACCAATCTGTTCGATCGATCACCACGTTGCGTGCCGATTCAAGGACGAGTGCGCGCACGAGGGAACCTGAGGCAGCGGAAAATCCGATGCCAACGCTGCGGTTCTCGCCCAGCACGGAGTGTACGTCGCTGACGACGTTGACGCATTCGCGGCGTGCTACGCCGGCGACGTGGTGATCACCGACCTGACCGGAAAGCGCGCGCCGATCGTAAGCCTCGCCGCGCTGCGGGATGTATACGGCGGGTTGTTCAAGCGTATGTCAGCTGGCTTCCAGTCTGGATATCTCCGCAAACTGGTGAATGCACAAGTCGTGGTTGTGAGCAAGCGTACCGTGAGCGGAATGACGGGAGCGACGCCGGGCGGCATCGCGATGTTCGAAGTGCGCCGCGGGAGGATCATCCGCGCCTGGTTCGGCCCGTTCGAGTACGGTGGGAAAGGCGTCAGGCAACGCTATCGCGGCAGCTATCGCACAGACGTCAGCGCGGGAATGCCGACCCGTATATCCGCCGAAAAAGTGGGACTCTGGTCGGCTCGCTTGGCGCGCTCCGTGATCCTTCCGAGCGCGCGCAGGACGTCGAGGGGCTCGCGCTGATCCAGCGCTCCGCGCGCGTACACATACTCGGGTAGGTAGCCGGACAGGAGCAACTGGTAGCCGAGCGGCAGGTGCCCGACGATGCCCGTCATCATGTGGTAGACCAAGGTGGTGCAGTTGGCCGTGACCGTGTTGTAGAAACGCGGCGTCGTGACCAGGCGGTTGGCTTCATCGACGTACGCCACAAACAGGGACCGCATTGCCTGCAACGGCATACGCACGCGATAGAGATAGTCGTCTTCGCCGCGCACGTTGGTGCGCACGCGGATCACGTCACGTTCGTCGGCCGCGATAACGCTGAGCTCGAACTCCTTGAAGAACCCGCCGACCTCGGAGAAACCCTCGCTCCGTTCGCGCCGGACCTCGACCGAGAAGGCAACGTGGCGGCCGTCGCTGAAGCCGAACGACACGAGCATGTGGGCGATCGCGGGCCCGGACCAGTACGATAGGATCATGTCGACCGAATCGAGCTGGTCGAGGTCGTAATGGCGCGTCTCCCAGCGCTGCGTGTAGTCGGTGTCGCTGCGCCAGTCGAAGTTGCGCACGTTACGCAGGGTGACTTGCGAGCCTTCGATGGTGCCCTTCGTCATCTGCGCGACGTCGTCGGCCCAGAGGCGGTCGTTCGAAGCGGGCAGGTGGTGCCACCACGCGAGCAGGATCGCGAACGCTGCGACGAACAGTGTCATGGCGATCAACGCGCGCCTGCGCCACGTCGCTGCAATCATCGCAACGGAAAACACGATCCAGATTCCGGCCGTGGCCACCTTCATTACCGCACTACCCGGAACCTGGTACCAGAGCGCGAAGGCGCCCCACGCGGCAGTGAGTGCGATCAGCGTCGTGGCGAAGGCGCTCCCGGCGATGCGCCCAAGGCGCAGTGCATGCGGCGTCATCGGTCAGACGCCATCAGACGCCGAGCCACTGGACCATTGCGCGTGCGGCAGGGTGCACTGCGCTACTGGCCGGCCGGCGCGCCCGGTTGGCGCTGTTGTTTCGGGTCATCTACGTGCAAGCCATCGTCTTCGATCAGCCTACGACGCACGTAGAGGAAACGGATCGTTTCGTACTCGAAGGCGGAACCCGTCGAGTAATAGCGGAAGTCGATGTTGGCCCGCTCATCGACGGCGTTCGTAACACCGAGCATCCAAGCCTTGTTGCTGCTGCGGTAAAGGCCGCCCATGTCGACCAAATACGAGGTGCCAAAATCGGCCAGCAGCCCGAAGCCGTCACGCAGCGTGGATGGGCCGAGGAATGGGATGACCAGGTAGGGTCCCGGATGCATGCCCCACTTGGACAACGTGCTTCCGAAACCCGTCGGCGCGCTGGTCAGGCTGACCTTGCTCGCCACATCGAACAGGCCGCCAATGCCGACCGTACTGTTGATGACGAATCGACTGAGGCTGCGCACGCCGAAACCGATGCGGCCCTGCAGGGCGAAGTTGATCATGCTGTCGACTTCGGACAGATTTCCGAAGAAGTTGTGCACGCCGGAGCGCACCGGCGAGGGAAGTCGACGGTAGCCGTTGGAGACCGGCAGGAAAATATTCTCGTCCCACCTCGCATTGAACCGATAGGTGAAGCGGTTGACGCGCTCCCATGGATCGTAGGTGGTCATCGACGGGGCGTCCGCGGGTGTCACCGCGTCTGACGTGTACAGATTTTCCCGATCGTGGGCGCTCTGCGCGGCTTCCTTCTGCGCGGCCGCGATGTCCTTGAGGTTCTGCACCGCACGCGCTGCATCGGCTGCCGGCGTTTGGTCCGGCAGCGAGCGGATGCGCACGCCGGATGAGGCACACGCACCGAGCGCGAGCGAGCTTGCGATGATCAGGAGTCGTGCGTTCATTTCGCAGCTCCGTGCCAGCGTCCGGCCAACATGGCGAGCATGTCCGCAATCTGTTGACGATCGCCGAGGTTGCCGAGGTGTCCGCCGTGATCGTACACAACGATTCGCGGCCCCATCGTCTTCTTCAGCCACGCGAGTTCCAGCTTGTCGAGAATCAGATCGTCATTGTTGGTCTGTGCGTAGTAGTCCGGATTGGTGCGCAAGGCGTTGCCGATGATGTCAAGGCGGTTGTCGGCGATCAGCGATTGGAGCGTCGAGTTCGCGCGGTGCTTGAGGTAATACGGCGCAAACACCTTGGCGAAGTATTCCGAAAATGGCTTGGTGCGTAGAACGCGCTGTGTCTCCTCGAGCGAATCGCCGACACGCGGTGGATGCTTCGGATCGGTGACCACGCCGGTGCCTGCATAGAGATCGCCGGCAAAGAACATGTTGACCAGAGCAATGCGGAAGGTCAGCGCGATGGCAGCGGAATATTCCGAATCCGTATGCAACACCGCTGCCGCCGCGCCGAGCAGGAAGCTCTCGTCGATCTGCACCGCGTCGGATGCGCGGTAGAGATTGGCCAGTTGGGCATAGAGCTTCTGGTATAGACGCTCGATCCCGGCATCGCCACCGATGTTGAGAGCGAACAGCTTGTCGAGGCGCCCGATTGACGTGAACAGACTCACCGGTGGATTGATCATCACCACACGCTGGATCTTGAGCTTGCCTTCGGTCGCATCGATCGCCTTGACGATAGCGGCGTTCGCACCTCCGAGGCTGTAGCCGAGCACGTCGATATGCGTGATCCCGATGCTCTTGGGCAGATGCGAGATGACCTCTTGCATGGCTGCGTAGAGATCGCGTCCGTCCTGGATCAGGTCACCAGCGACGCCCGTGCTGGACGAGGAGACGATGAAATCCGAAAAGGTCGGTGAGGGCATCGTCAGGACGTGATAACCGGCGCCGTACAACGCGGCACGCAGCAGCGAAAGCTTCGTGGTGTTGCCGTCGCTGCCGGTACCCGAAATCACGATCGCCAGCGGCGCCGGTTTCGACTGAGCCGAAAACCACACCCGCAGCTTCTTGTCGAACCAGAACACGTCCGGAACGGGGCGCGCCCAAGGCATCGCAATGTCCATCTCGAACAGCGGTACTACGTCGGGCAGGGGAGCGAGGTCCTGCGGCGGGGTGCCGTACACTGTCGCGCGAAGCGCAGCCGAGTCAGCCAATCCCGTTGCGGGTCCCGGCGCGGGAGGAGCC
>JBDTWV010000107.1:0-7311 GCA_040006495.1 Dokdonella sp. | reverse complement strand
GCAGCTCGTGCGCGCTCGCTACCAGGCGATTGCGGACTGAGCGCTCATGGTCACTGGCACGTTGCAGCATGAATGCCTCCGTCAGCGGTGATCGGGATCGCGGTCAACCGGCGCACTACCATCCATCCACGGCATTCCATTGCATGGTCGGTTCGTGCGCATGGATCTGCTTGTATTTACCGCTGAAAAAAATAAGGGGTTTGACGTCGGGCCCGTGCCACAGGTGCTCGATCGCCGCGATATAGAGCAGGTGATCGCCCGCCGGATGGACGTCCACGACGCGCGCGATGACATGCGCCAGGCTGCCTTCGATCAGCGGCGTGCCCAGATGGTCCCGAAATGCTGCGATGACCCCCGCCACGGGCCGATTCGCGAAATGCGGTGCCAGGTGTTCCTGCGCCTCCGAGAGCACGTTGACGCCGTAGCAATCGCCGACTTTGACGTGCGCGGTGAAATTCGATGTCTTGCGCACTGACACCAACACGAGCGGCGGATCCATCGATACCGACAGGAACGCATTGACGGTCATGCCGACCGGATTGTCTTCACGCATGAAGCTGACCACGGTGACGCCCGTTGCAAAACGTCCCATTACGCTGCGGAACACGTACGGGTCAAACGCTGGCATGGATGGAGCTAAAGTCATTCCAATGGCCCGGTGTTGGCGTCGGCTGACAATCTGGATGAATTGTACTCATGCGCGCGCAGCAGCCGATGCACGGCGCGCCATGCAACCAGCGGAATATCGTGACCGCCATCGAAAGGCAACCAGGTGACATCGGCACCCGCGACGGTCGCGGCATCGCGCAGCGCGAGGCCCGCCTCGAACGACAGATCGGCATCCGCGCGGCCGTGCGTGCACAGCGTCGGCAACCCGAGCAACGGCGACGCTGCGAGCAGCGGTTGCTGGTCGGACCAGTCGATACGCGTCGACGACAGCAGCACCAGCGCGCTGATCGGACGCGGGCTGTGCAGTTGCGTGTCGAACGCGAGCATGCCGCCCGACGAGAAGCCGCCGAGCACGACCGGGCGCCCGTCGGCCAATCCGAATGCCGCATCCACGAACGCACCGAGTAGCGCGCGCGCCGCCGCCAGATCGGGCGGCTGCACGCCCGCAAAGTCACGCGGACCGCAGGACAGCGCGGCGAGGCGCAAGGCAGGATCGATGTGCCACCAGCTGCGCCCATGTGGCAGGCCGGGCTCCAGTTCGGCTGGCAGCGGCGCCTCCGGAAACAGCCAGCGCGCCGACACCCCCAGCGAGTGCGCGAAAGGCGCCAGATCCTCTGGATTCATCGCGAAGCCGTGGCACAGGATCACCAGCATCGTGGCATCGCGATTGCCGACTGCGATCGTGCGCAGACCGGCCACGGTGATCTCTTCCTCGCACAACGTCATAGCAATCCCTGCGTTGCACCGAGGTACGCCAGCATGCACGCGACCATCTCGCCACGCCTCCATTCACGATACATCTGGTGATCGATGCCGCTGACTTCGGCCAGCTTGATCGTGCCCGTCCGCATAACCCGGCCAAGGCGTCGACGCAGGCGGTTGTGCAGGTACACCAACCCTTCGTCGCCTTCGCCGAACAGGAGCAACACCGGCGTGCGGTCGCGTTCGAGCCGGGACAGCCAGCGCCCCGCATAATTGCTGATGCCGAGCATGTCGAGTGCGGACCAGAGTCGCCATTTGTCGAGCAGCGCCTCCCTGCGCCGGATCGGCGCACGACGTGTGATCGTGTCCACGATACGCACATCGAGCGGCTCGCCCGGCTTCCAGTACAGCTGCGGGTTGATCGCGATGACTGCGTCGACGTGCGCGTGCAGCGCTGCACGCATGCCAATCCAGGCGCCGGCACACAAGCCGGCCAGCACCACATGCTTGTGCCCGGCACTGCGCAACGCCGCGATCACCGCGATCGCTTCGGCAATACAGTGCGCGTCATACGGGCGACCCGGTGCGTGTGCGCAATCCGGGCTTTCTCCCCAGCCGCTGAAGTCGAGGCGGACGGTCGGATAGCCGTGGCCGTTCAGTTCGCGCGCATAGCCGACCCAGCAGCGACCGGGCCCGATGTGCGGTTCCGAACCGGAATTCAGGAACACCACCACGGTGTCCTTCGGCGGCGCCGACGCGTGCCTGCCGCACACACCGGTGAGCTTCAGATCGCCGAGTGGGCGAACCTCTTCGATCAGATGGGCGCCGTTCCATGTCATCTGCGCCGACGTGCGCGCTGGCGCGGTTGCGCCTGCCGCAGCGTCCGGCGAGGCGTCCCCGACCCAAGCGGTGATTGCATCGAGAATAGGCATCGGCACCGTCGCGCCCTCGGTCGGGATGTCCAGCACGGTTTCCGCACCGGCCAGGGTTTCCAGCCTCACTTCGGAGCCTGCCTCCGCAAGTCGCTGCACCAGCGTGTCACACGGACGATCGGGACGCGCGACCACCAGAACCCGTCGCGCCGTCCGAGTGGCTGAGCGGTCTAGATCGATCGCGGAAAGCGCTGCTGCCGTTTCCGGCGTGAACACCGTGCCGGCATAGGTGATTGTGTTGCCGACAGCCGCGGGCGTTTCGGTGGCCGGCACGACCAGACCGAGCATGCGCAATTCCTTCATGAAGCGCTTGCCCGAAGTAATCGGCGCCCATGCGACAACCGCATCGACCCGCAACGACGCAGCCTCGGTCAGCGCGAGCGTCGCGCCCATGCGCAAACCGATCAGCGTGATCTTCTGCGCACCCAGTGCACGCACTTCCCCGACCGCGTCCGCGATGCTGTGCCGCCAAGCTGGCAGCCGTCCATCGTCCCAGCGCTCGCCCGCAGAATCGCCGAGACCGTCATAGTCAAAGCGCATAACTCCGTGGCCGCGTTCGGCCAGCTTCTCCGCGAGGGTCCTCAAGCTGCGGTGCGCCGACCAGTATTCGTAGCCGATCGGCGGAGCGATCACGATGCCGGATGTCGGCGCACGCGCCGTGGGTGCTGTCCACCAGCCCAATAGCGGTCGTTCGAATGGCCCAAACCAGCGCGCATCGGTAGCAAATGGAATTTTTTCCGTCACACCGCCCAGCGTAACCCTGTCGCCAACGTCCATCAACCGGCACTCACACGATTCTTGAGTCGCAGGATTGGCCGTTCGATCGCGACAAAGGACAACGCGGCGAGCGCGAACGAAATGGCCGCCACCAAACCGATGAACGCCATGTCGGCCACGATCGAATGGGCCGTGTCCAAGAACATCGGCTGATCAAACACCTCGTTCACCAGGACATATTTGACGGGGACGTGAATGATGTAGATCGCGTAGCTGTACTTCCCAACCAAGCGTAGCGCCGGATGCGCCAGCCAACGACGCCAACCGCGCGGCACCTCCGTGGCTGATTCGGTAACCAGCACGGCGAACAGGACCGCCAGCAACGAGTAGCCGACCGACTGCACCAGCCATTCGAACCGGCTGAGGCCGTGCGCATAGGCCATTACAGCGACAAGCCCCAGGCCTGCGACGACCAGGCTGGGCATGCGCACGCGCCGATACAGCTCGCGAGTTTTCTCATTGCGCAACGCGATCGCGGCCAGCGCGCCGAGCGAGAGCGCATCGGCACGCGCGAAGGTCGCCGCATACATCCACTTGTCGGGCACGCCCGCCACGCGCATGCCGACACGCGAAGCCAGCGCGGCAATCGCGATGCCGACGCACACCCATGCAAACGTGCGTACCTGCAGCACCATCGCGAGCGCGGGCCACACCAGATAGAACTGCTCTTCCACCGCGAGCGACCAGAAATGCCCCATTGCGGCGAGTGGAGTGGTGGCGAGCAGATCACCCCAGTTGGACAAGTAGAGCCAAAACGGAAGTTCCTCACCGAACGGCACCGCGGTCGACGGCACGAACAGCGGAATCAACACAAAACGGCCGGCCAGGAACAGGTAATAGAGCGGAAATATGCGCAGTGCACGGCGCGCATAAAAGCTGCGCAAGGCGCGCGCCTTGCCGCGGCTGCGCAGCAAAATCCCGGTGATCAGGAAGCCTGACAGCACGAAGAACAGCTGCACGCCAACCCAACCCGCGTCGACGACAAAGGTCCACAGCTTTTCCGGCAACGTGTCGCGGACCTCGATACCGGTCGTGTTGTGCAAGACGACGACGATGATCGCGAGCCCGCGTAAACCGTCGAGTGCGGGCCAGTATGTGCGCCCTGACGCACGAGCAGGATCGGCCGTTGGCACGGGCGCACTCACGGCATCGTTCGCGTCAGTGCCACCCGCAGCTCATCATGCAGCACCTCGTGCGACCAGCGCGGCGTGAACGTGTGATCGATTCCGTCGAGCACGCGCAACGACAACGCGCCGCGCCGCTCCAGTTGCGCGATCACGTCACCGGCCTGCTCGCGCAAGACGATCAGGCCGGGCTCGTCCGCGCAAAATACGAATGTGATCGCAATCTGGCGCGCAGCCACATCGACCAGTGCAGCGCCAGCATCGCCGGGCATGTGGATGCCAACGCGACGCAAGCCGCGCCGGGCTAGATTGCCCACCAGGCCGCACGCACGCGCGGTCGCGGTGCGCACCAGTCGGCGCAGTGTCGCACTATCGAACCCACCGCTGAGAAGGCGCTTCCAGCCGTCCGTCGTGCGCAACAATTGCCGGTACCGTGCGGATTGTGCGGCGGCCTTGTAGGGCGACGGGGCATCAGGCACGCCGGGCGCTCCCGGGTTGATCGCGAAGATGCCGTGCAAGGGCTGCCCTGTCACCGCCGCCTCACGCGCGTAGTAGCCGCCAGAACACAGTCCGGCTAGATCGACGTCAACGGCACCCTCGCGATGACACCACGCAACGATCGCCTCGACATCGCCGAGCGCATGCGCGTGATACACCAGATTTTCGGGCATGCCGCCACGCGGCGCGCTGTCGCCAATGCCGCTCAGATCGACTCGCACGACCAATATCCCAAGCTCCGCAGCAAGACGGCGCGCGATCAGCACATAGAGCCGGTTCGGACCAACACGGCGCACGCTGCCCGCATTGAGCAGGACCAGCGCGCGACGTGGCTGGCCGTTGACGGGGCGCGTGACGATCGCGCGCAAGGCGACGTCGATCGCGACCGGCTCTTCGACCACTTTGCCGAGGCACGCGCGCTGGAACGGCACCACGGCGGATGCCGGCTGCGCGCTCTCGAGCAACGGACGCGCAACCGCGAACGCGACTGTTGCGGCAAGGATCTCGACGGGAATTTCTGTTCGATGTGGATCGAGCATCATCTCGGTGTAACCGGGCAGCAGGCGATGCTCGACCTCGACACCGGCTTCGCGCAGATGCGCGACCCATTTCTCGCCGACCACCATATCGCGGCGGTCGATCACCAGCATGGCGGGCACGGTCGGCGGCGGCAGTTTTTCCAGATCGATGACGGCGATCGTTTCGCACGTCGCGACAGTCAGTGCGAAGCCGATCGCTTCGCGCACGTCCGCACCCGACTCATGCGCTGGCGGCGTCGGTGCAAGGCCCAGCGCAAGCTGCAGCGCATGCATCTCGCGCAGCCAGCGCCGACCCGACACCACCGGCGCGATCGCGACCACTCCAGCGATGTCGCGTCGGTCGGCCGCAGCGAGGACGGCGAGCAACGCACCGAGGCGCACACCGACGAGCACCACGCGACTCGCTCCGTTGGTGCGCAGCAGGTCCGCGGCGGCACCGACGCTGGCGATCCAGCTCGCAATGCGGTCGGGGTCGAGATCGTCGCCGGCACTATCGCCGGTACCGTCCAGATCGATGCGGACCGCACTCACGCCGGCTGCCGCGCAATCCGTGGCGAGGTGCAGCAATGCACGATGTGCACACACCGCCTCGAAGCCGAATGGCGGCACGATCACCAGGCCGACGCCGGTATCGATCGCTGGCGCTGCACGCTGCAACCATGCAAACCAAGGGCGCTCGGCCGAGCCCAGGTACAGCGGCTCGGCGCACCGAGGTGCGCCCGGCGATGCGATGGTCATGACGCAATATCGAAGGGCGCGCCCGCTTCGGCGTTGAGCGCAATGACCACGCCACGCGCAGACGCGGTGCTGCGCGGATCGCGACGCAGGCGTACGACGTGCGGGCGGCCCGGAAGCAGATGAAAGTAGCCATCGTCGGCGACGAAACCCGGCACATCGACAACCACCGATTGCGCGAAGCGTGCACAACTGATCGTGACCTCGCATTCGCCGGCAGCTGCGCACGGTGCCACCAACGCCTGCAAGCCGACATCGCGCTCGCGTGTACTCGGCAATCCTGACGGAAACCCATACGTTTCGGCGAGGGTATTATCACCGGCAACCAGCGCCACGTGAATCACGTTCGCCACGGATGGCCCGAACCGGTAGGCGAACGAAAGGTCAATGAAGCCCTCGAACAGGTCGGTGGCCGCCAGCTCGATGGCCGCATGACCAGCCACGACCACCTCGCGTGCGCCGCGCCCGACCACGATCTCGCCATCGCGGTAGAGCACGATTTCGACGCGCGCGGCCAATACGTCGGGGTGATCGTTGACCACGTGGATCGCCAGACCGTTGCCGCCCTCGTCGCTGAGCGCAAGCGCGATCGGGGCGAGCGCACGTCGCAGCGGATAGAAGCACGGCTTGGGTACACCGCGCGCGTCGATCACGCCCCAGCCCGCACCGGGCCAGAGGTCGCGCAGCCACCAGATCAGGCCGCCGCGGGTCGGCGAGCGTGCGCGCCGCCATTCGGCGAAGACCTGCGCCATCACTTCGCCGGTCGCAGCGCGGCCGAGTTCGAGATAGCGCTCGTGATCGCTGACGCGTAACGCCGTCGGGTCGATACCGTACAGGCGTTGCACGTAGTAGTCGCGCACGTCATCGAAATCCCAGCCCGCGCCGAGGTCGCGTGGCGAGCGCGCCTTCCAGATCGCTTGCTGCACGCGTGACGCGGCGCCGCGCGGCAGCCCGCCATCGAGCGGTATGTTCGCAAACGCCAGGCATTCCGAGGCGAAACGGACTTCAGCGCGGCGCGCGTCCTCGAGCGGACGCAGATACGCGCCGACGCCGTAGTACGAGGTTGGCCCCGCATTGGCTGCGTGCGGAAATGCGCCGCCGTGGGTGCTCGATGGCGTGTAGGCAAAACCGCTTGCGCTCGCGCGTTCGGCGAGCAGATCGTGGAACAATGGAGGCGACCAACGCTCGCGGCCGGCACCACTCATCGCCGCCTGTTGCTCGCCTTCACTGTTGCCGCAGATGATCGCGACGCAGGGCCGCGCCTGCAGGCGTGCGAGCTGCTGGTCGACTTCGCTGAGGACGCTCGTGGTGAATGTTGGGTCGTCGGGGTAGTCC
>JBDTWV010000106.1:0-7322 GCA_040006495.1 Dokdonella sp. | reverse complement strand
CTCGCGCAGCCCAGTCATGCCGGGTTGGCGCATTGCCAGCGAGGCATCGACGCTTTCCGCGCCGGCGGCCGACAAAATTGCATGGAACAGACGTCGTCGCGAGGCGACGAATGCGGCGTTCGCGGTTGCAGTGGCCATTGTTTCCGCTCCGATCCTGGACGCATGGACGACCGACGGATCTGCAACGGTGCAGTGGTCGAACACCCATTTGGCGTACCGCGGATTTTGCCGTTCTGGCTCGAGCGCGTTGTGATCGCTTCGCCGGTTTCGCGATTTCGCCGGGATCAGATGATTCGCGGTTCGGCTTCGATCTCGACTTCAAACTGCGCGCGCACGGTTTCGCGAACCTGCTCGGCGAGCGTGCCGATCTGCGCGCCGGTCGCGTTGCCGAAGTTGACCAGTACCAAGGCGTGCAGCGGAGAAATGCCCGCGTCGCCGGTGCGCAAGCCCTTGAGCCCGCAAGCTTCGATCAGCCATGCTGCGGATAGCTTCGCCTGTCCTGCGCCCACAGGCCAGTGCGGCAGTGCTGGATGGGCGGCAAGCAGCCTACCGAGCGTCTCGGGGTCGACCAGGGGGTTCTTGAAGAAACTGCCAGCGTTGCCGATAAGGGCAGGGTTCGGCAGCTTGCGCATGCGGATTCGGCTGATCGCCTCTGCCACGCCCAGTGGCGTCGGCTGCGTTATGCCGAGGGCTGCCAGTTCCTCGCGTACGCCTGCGTAATCGGTGCGCAACACGGCCATGCGCGGCAATCGGAACTCGACCGCAGTCACAACGTAGCGGTCGCGGTTGCGCTTGAACAGCGAGTCTCTATAGCCGAACGCACAATTGGCATTGTCGATGTGCAGCAACTGTCGCGCTTCGCGATCCCATGCCTCGACCGCAACGATGAATTCACGCACTTCGACGCCGTACGCGCCGATGTTCTGGATCGGTGCGGCGCCGACAGTGCCGGGAATCAACACAAGATTTTCGAGGCCGGCGTAGCCGTGGCCGAGCGACCAGCGCACGAAATCGTTCCAGTTCTCGCCGCCCTCCACACGGATGCACGCGTGATCGCCATCGTCGTCGATCACCGCGATGCCGCGCGCTGCGATCGATAGCACGACGCCGGGCCAGTCGCGCGTAAACAGGATGTTGCTACCCTCGCCGAGCACCAGCAGCGGTTGCGTCTGGAGCGCCGCATAGCCGAACAACTCGCCGAGCGCTGTCGGTTTGCGCACGTCGATCAGTAGATTCGCGCGAGCGGGCACACGAAACGTGTTGCGACCGAGTAGCGATGCGTTCTCGACGATCGTGTAGCCGTCACCTGTGGCGATCGGAGTCATCGAAAATGATTCATTCTGGAATGCGTGTTGGGAGCGCCGGAAGGGGCGATGCCTTCGTGGTGACATGCCGCTATTCGTACAAGCATCGCGCCTTCCGGCGCTCCCACAACAGGCGCGATTACTTTCGGCCGCGTCATGCGCGGCTCTTGCGGATCGAGTCGACGCATTCATCGATCATCGCAGGGCCGCGATAGATCATGGCGGTGTAGAACTGCACCAATGACGCGCCCGCACCGATTTTTGCGACCGCGTCAGCGCCACTCGCAATTCCGCCGACTCCGATCAGCGGGAATGCCGGACCCAGGCGCTGCGACATGCCATGCAGCACGGCGGTGGATTTCGCGAACACCGGTTTGCCGGAGAGACCGCCGGCCTCGTTGGCGTGGCGATGACCGGCAAGCGGCGCGCGGTCGATCGTTGTGTTCGTGCAGATCACGCCATCGATCTTGGCTGCTCGCAGGACTTCTGCAATCGCATCCAGTTCCGCTTCGCCCAGGTCTGGCGCGATCTTCAGCAGCATCGGCTTGCGCGCGCCATGCTTCACGCCCAGCCGTTCCTGTGCTTCGCGCAGGGCACCGATGAAGCGCTTCAGCGTTTCCTCACTCTGCAGGTCGCGCAGGCCTTGCGTGTTCGGCGAGGAAATGTTTACGGCTATGTAACTGGCGCGCGCATAGACGCGTTCGAGGCAAAAAATGTAGTCGTCGATCGCACGCTCGTTCGGCGTGTCCTTGTTCTTGCCAATATTGATGCCGAGCACGCCGCTGAACTTCGCACGCTCAACATTGCGCACCAGCGCCTCGACGCCGCCGTTGTTGAAGCCGAGTCGGTTGATCACCGCCTCGTGCTCGGGTAGGCGGAACATGCGCGGCTTCGGATTGCCAGCCTGCGGTCGCGGGGTCGTCGTGCCGATTTCGATGAATCCGAAGCCGAGCGCCGCGAGTGCATCGATGTGCGCGCCATTCTTGTCGAGGCCTGCCGCAAGACCCACCGGATTGTCAAAGCGCAGACCAAATACATCGAGCGGTATCGGTTTGGGCTTCGCCGCCAGCAACGGATTGAGCCCGATGCGGTACGCCGCCTCGATCGAGGTCAACGCAAGATCGTGCGCGCGCTCGGCGTCGAGACAGAACAGAAAAGGGCGGGCGAGCGCGTACAAACTCGGGAGCGGTCTAGTGTACGTGCGCTGCGATGAAGGCGAGGCCCCCGAAGAATAGAAGGAAAGCGAAAACGACGAGGACGCACAGTGCCAGGTGGATCCAGCCAAGGATCAATCCGGCGATCGCCATGCCGTCGCCTTCGATCATGCCAGGAGGTGCACGTTTGATCTCGCCGCGCGCCGAATGGCCGCAGATCACCGCGACAACGGCACCAATGAATGGCAGACCGATCCAGCACAGGATGCCGAAGATCAGGCTGACAACTGCGAGCGTGCTGGTACGAGTCGGGAGAGCATTCATTGGCAAGTTGGGTCCGACGGCGGGATGCCGTGCAATCGCGCAAGGGTAGTCAGATGTGTGCGGGGGATCAATGCGTTTAGATCGATGCGAACTGCCGCGCATGGACCACGATCAAACAGCAAATAAGACCTTGACTCCAATGAAAACATCAGCGATCCGGGCGTGCCAAGGCGTTCAGTGAGGGCGCCGAACCGGCGTCGTCCATTGAACTCACGAGGTGGTGCGGAGCGGGATGCAGTCCGCTCCGCGCGCAATCGGTCAGAACTCGAACTTGATGCCCTGCGCCAGCGGCAACGCGTCGGAGTAGTTGATCGTGTTGGTCTGGCGGCGCATGTAGACCTTCCATGCGTCGGAACCCGATTCGCGACCGCCGCCGGTTTCCTTCTCGCCGCCGAATGCGCCGCCGATCTCGGCGCCACTGGTGCCGATGTTGACGTTCGCGATGCCGCAGTCGGAACCGGCAGCGGACAAATACTTCTCGGCAGCTTTGAGGTTCTGCGTGAAGATCGCTGCGGACAGGCCCTGCGGCACCGCGTTCTGCAGTTCGATCGCCTGATCAAGCGTCTTGAACGGCATCACGTACAGGATCGGTGCAAAGGTTTCGGTCTGCACGACTTCATCAGAATTTTTCAGGCCGGTGATTATCGTCGGCAATACGAAATTGCCCTTGCCCTCGATCGCCGCGCCGCCGGTCGCGACCGTGCCGCCGCGAGCCTTGGCCTTTTCGATCGCGGCCAGGTACTGGTCGACCGCGGCTTTGCTGTTCAGCGGACCCATGAGTGTAGTCGCCAGTGTCGGGTCGCCAATCTTCTTCTCGACCTGCTGATACGCCTTGACCAAGGTCGCAACGACGTCGTCATGGATGTTTTCGTGCACAAACACGCGTCGCGTCGAGGTGCAGCGCTGTCCACACGTGCCAACAGCGCCGAACACGATCGCCGGGATTGCGAGTTTCATCTCGGCGGTTTCATCGACGATGATCGCGTTGTTGCCGCCGAGTTCGAGCAGGCTGCGTCCCAAGCGTTGCGCCACGCGCTCGCCGACGATGCGGCCGACGCGGGTCGAACCGGTGAAGCTGATCAGCGGAATGCGCTTGTCGTCAACGAAGCTCGAGGCGAGGTCGGTGCCGGCATCGTTGAACAGGAAAAAGATATCCGGGAAACCAGCGGCGTTGAGCGCTTCGTTGCAGATCTTCATCGATGCGATCGCCGACAGCGGCGTCTTCGGCGACGGCTTCCAGATCGTGATATCGCCGCAGATCGCGGCGAGGAAGCTGTTCCACGCCCACACCGCGACGGGAAAATTGAACGCGCTGATCACGCCGACCAAGCCGATTGGATGCCACTGCTCATACATGCGATGGCCCGGGCGCTCCGAATGCATCGTGTAGCCGTACAACATGCGCGACTGGCCTACCGCGAAATCCGCGATGTCGATCATTTCCTGCACTTCGCCATCACCCTCTGGCTTGATCTTGCCCATTTCCAACGCGACAAGGCTCCCAAGCGCATCCTTGTGTTTGCGCAGCGCCTCGCCACACAGGCGCACCGCCTCGCCGCGGCGCGGTGCCGGCGTCGTGCGCCAGATCGAGAACGCAGCTTGCGCTCGCTGGATGATCGTTTCGTAGTCACTCGCGCTGGATGCGTGCACATCCGCGATGACTTCATTGGTGCTCGGATTGACCGATTGCACGACGCCGGCGTCAGTGGTCTTCGACCACTCGCCATTGCCAAGATAGGTACCGGAATTGCTCGGGCCGAGGCCAACGGCCTTCAGAATCTGTGCGGACATGGAAACTCCAGGATGCAATGAAATTGCCGCGGTGTGCGACCAAACCGCCAATTGTAGCAGGGCGCGGCGATCGGCCTCGATCATGGTCGGGATCGCGAACAGAAGAAATGGCCCATCGCGCTCTGCGGCTGTCGGCACGCACTGTGTCAAGTAGGCATGGCAGGTCGGGCGGACGCGAGGTGCCCCGCACATCCAGCAGGTGGACAAGATGGGCCACACGCGACCGAACCGCTACAATCCGCAGTTCGCGCGGCCCCGTAGCTCAGCTGGATAGAGCGCGCCCCTCCTAAGGGCGAGGTCAGAGGTTCAAATCCTCTCGGGGTCGCCAACCTTGCGCGCGATGGGCCGTTCGCTGCCTCGCGGCGACATCTGGACGGATGAGTTCGCGCATGTTGCACGGAAAGAAGATCGTCGTCGTGATGCCCGCGTATCACGCGGAAAAAACCTTGGAAGCGTGCTACGTGGCGATTCCGCACGATATCGTCGACTGCGTGCTGCTGGTCGATGATGCGAGCGACGATGCTACCGTCGCGGTTGCGCATCGGCTCGGCATCAAGACGCATCGGCATCCGGCCAACCGCGGTTACGGCGGCAACCAGAAGACTTGCTACGCGCTCGCCCTGGCCGAAGGCGCGGATATCGTGGTGATGCTGCATCCGGATTACCAGTACGAACCGAGGTTGATCACCGCGATGGCGGCGATGGTCGCGTCGGACGTCTACGACGTGGTCATCGGTTCGCGCATTCTCGGCAATACCGCGATCGCAGGCGGCATGCCGCGTTACAAGTACTTCTTCAATCGTGTGCTGACGGCACTGGAGAACCTGCTGGCCGGTTCCAAGCTGTCGGAATTCCACAGCGGCTATCGTGCGTTCTCGCGCGAAGTGCTGGAAACCTTGCCGCTGGCGGCCAATTCTGACGATTTCGTATTCGACAACCAGATGTTGGTGCAGGCGTTGGCATTCGGATCCCGCATCGGCGAAATTTCCTGCCCGACGAAATACTTTGCCGACGCCAGCGAGATCAATTTCCGGCGTTCGGTTGTGTACGGATTTGGCGTTCTGCGCACCGCGCTGGTCTATCGGTTGTGGCGGTGGAAACTGTTGCAGCCGGCACTTTTTTCGCACGATCCCGGTCTGCGCTTGCCCACGTCGACATCCACTACATGACTGGTGGGAGCGCCGGAAGGCGCGATGCTTCACGCGATGTCTCACCTGAAGGCGCAGCAAAAGCATCGCGCCTCCCGGCACTCCCACCATACTCAACTGCGTTGCCGTGGTTCGCATTGATGCTCGTCGCGATAGTCGTTGGCGTGTTTTTGCGCTGGTACCAGTTGCGTACGCAGATGTTGATCGACGACGAATGGCATTCCGTGCGCATGTTGATTCGCGCCGATGCCGAAGGGATCGCCGGGCATTTTGGCCTCGCCGATTACTGCATTCCGCTGACGCTGTATTACCGCTGGCTGTACGACCACCTCGCGCTCAGCGAATGGTCGATGCATCTGCCCTTGCTGCTGGCCGGGATTGCATTGCTCGTTGCTGCGCCGTGCCTGATGTGGAAGACGGTATCGCGACCGACGTTGACGATATGGACCGGGCTGCTCGCGATCTCCCCGACTCTGGTGTACTTCAGCCGCACCGCGCGCCCATACGCGCTGATTGCGCTATTCGGACTGGTTGCCATCTTCGCTTTCCGGCAGTGGTATCTGCGTCAGGGTGATCGCCGCGTCTGGGCCGCGGTCTATGTCATCTGCACGTTCCTCTCGGGTTGGGCGCATCTGCTCTCGCTGGTCTTCACGCTGTGGCCGTTCGCGTACTACGGCGTCGCCGCGATGTACCAAGCCGTGCGTGGCCGGTCACGCCTGCAGGCAATGCGCAGCTTGTTGGCAATGGTGGCGCTCGGCGTCGTCACGCTGATTCCGCTGCTGATCGCGCTGCTGCCGCCGCTGCTCAATGATTGGGGAGCGATGGCGGGCAAGGCGGGCACGGACAGCGTCACCCTCGAAAGTTTGTATCGCACGTGGTTGATGGAGTTCGGCGTCATCGGCGCATGGCTGGGTGTCGGCATCGCGGTGGTGTTCGGAATCGGTGTATCGCGTTTGTGGCGACGCAATCGCGACTTCGCGGGATTGACGCTCAGCGCGGCGGGTGTTGGCATCGCCGTGATCTGCGCCGCGCGCCCGGCCTGGATCCAGCATGCGCCGGTACTGGTTCGCTATTCGGCGCCGATCCTGCCGTTCCTCCTGCTGTTCGTCGCGGAAGGATTCGCCGGCTTGCTTGATCGTGTGCGCCAGCCGTTGGCGGCAGCCGTGCTGGCATCGCTTGGCCTCGTCGGCCTGTTCGTCGCAGGGCCGCTGCCAAGCTGGTACTACAGCCCGAACCAGTTCATGGATCATGCAATTTTCCAGTTCGATTACGACCCGCGCGCAAATCCGTACGCGACGTTACTCCAGCTCGGGCCGATATCGCCATTCTGGTTGGATCTTGCAAAAAAACCGCCACGTAGCGTGACCGTGATCGAGACGCCGGAACGCGCGCAGTCCAATTTCATGCCTGATCCGTGGTTGCAGAAAATCCATCGCCAGAACGTGAAGTTCGCCCTGGCAGCCCCTGTGTGCGGCGTGGGCGACTGGGACGAATACCCCTACACCGCACCCGGCGCGCGCTTCCAGCGCATCGGCAAATTGGCCGACATCCTTGATGGTGCAACTTGGGGTGCGGACTATCTGGTCATGCACTGGCACCCG
>JBDTWV010000105.1:0-7346 GCA_040006495.1 Dokdonella sp. | reverse complement strand
TGCGCGAGGTCAACAAGGCGCGCGGCGGCCGCAGCCTGTGGCGCTGGTTCCACGAAAGCCGGCAGAGCGAACTGATCGTGATCTTCGGCGAGGATCTCGCCGCGTTGCTCGGCTTGGGTCTCGCACTGCTCGCGGTGGTGCTGACTGTGATCACCGGCAATCCGCTGTTCGACGCGCTCGGCACGCTGGCGATCGGGGTCTTGCTTGTCGTCGTCGCGGTCTTCATTGCGGTCGAGGTCAAGGCGTTGCTGATCGGGCAGGGCGTTGATCCGGAAACCAAGGCTGCGATGCTTCATTTCCTCGACACGCGCCCGGAAGTCGCGCGAGTGTTCAATTTGATCACGCTGCAACTCGGCAATGACGTCATGGTCGCAATCAAGGCTGAGATGAGCCGCGATCTGTCGACCAGAGGCGTCGTTGACGCGATCAATGCGGTCGAGCACGCGATGCGGGAGGCGTTCCCGCAAATCCGCTGGTCGTTCTTCGAGCCTGACGTGGTGGACTGACGACCCGTGAATCAGGAGTCGGATACGCCGCAACCTGCGCAGCCTAGGATATCGAAGGGCGCGCGAAGCACCTTCTTGTTTTGGGCCGCGTACGTATGCGCGTGGCTCGGACTCGGCCTCTGGCTCGGTATCAACGTGATCATCGGCCATCGCAATGGCGGCCGTCCGATTGCCGCGTGGGAACCGCTGACCTGGGAGCTCAGTAGCGTCGTCGTCGTCGGCTTCATGGCTGTTTTCGTGTACCGCTTCGAGCGACGTTTCCCGTTGTCTGGCGCGGACTGGGCACATCGTCTGCCGATCCACGCTGCCGCCGCGGTCGCATTCTCAGTGGTCCATGTTGTAGGCATGGTCGGCCTGCGCAACATCGTGTACGTCGCACACGGTCAGTCCTACACCTTCGGTGATCCGTGGCTCGGCTTTGCCTACGAATTGCAGAAAGACCTGATCACATACGCGATCATCATCGGGTTTTGCATCGCCGCGCGTGCACTGCGCCAGCGCCGCGAGCGCGAGTTGGCGATGGTCCGGCTAGAACGGGATCTCAGCCAGGCACGGCTTGCACAATTGACTGCGCAGATCCATCCACACTTCATGTTCAATACCTTGAATGCAATCTCGAACCGCATGCATGAGGATGTCGACGCTGCTGACCGAATGATTGCGGCGCTCGCGGTGCTGCTGCGCGTTGCTCTCAATGAAAACGGCTGCGTGCATGTGCGCGTCGCCGATGACGTAGTCTGGCTGGAACGCTACTTTGAGCTGATGCGCGAACGCTTCCGCGGCAAGCTCGAAACGAATATCGATCTTGATCCGGGCGCGCGTAGTGCGCGCATTCCGCGCCTGCTGCTGCAGCCGCTGGTCGAAAATGCGTTCGAGCATGGCTTGAAGAGCGGGCGCGGCCGCGTCGACGTCGCCATCCACGCCAATGAAGGCCGACTGCACTGCACGGTGGATGACGACGGCGTCGGTGTTGCCGCCGACTTCGATCCAGGCGTCGGCCTCGACAATGTGCGACGCCGTCTCGATTTGCTGTATCCCGGTGATCACCGCTTTTCGATCGGACCGCGCGCCGAGGGCGGTACGCGTATCGCGATCAACCTGCCGCTGACGACCGATGGCTGAAATCCGCGTCGCGATCGTCGAGGATGAACCGCCTGCGCGCGCCAAATTGCGCCGGATGCTCGGAGAACATGCGGAGTATCGAATCGTTGTCGAAGCCGACGACGTCGCCGGTGGCCTCGCCGCATTGCGTGACGACAAAATAGATTTGCTGTTCCTCGACATCCAGCTCGGTGCTGAAAGCGGGTTCGATTTGATTACCCGTGCCGCGCCACCGTTCCCGCTGATCGTGTTCACGACCGCGTTCCACGAACACGCGCTGCGTGCGTTCGAGTTCGCCGCGCTTGATTACCTGCTGAAACCGTTCGATCGCGAGCGCTTCGCACGTTGCCTCGTGCGCGTTGCCGAACGCCTCGCCGAACGCCGTGAATACGACGGTGGCTCGGCGGACGAGGAACGCTTGCGCCGCCTCGGTGCCGATCTTGTTCAATTGCCGCGGTTGCAGCGCATCGTCGTGCACGAACGCGGGCGTTCGCTGGTCGTGCCGATGGCTGAGGTGCAACGCCTCAGTGCCTCGGGCAACTACGTCGAAGTCCACACCGACACGAAACGACATCTGGTCCGCGCGACGTTGTCACGCTTGGCGCAACGACTCGATCCGGGCGAGTTTCTGCGCGTGCACCGCTCACACCTTGTCCATGCGGATTTCATCAAAGCGATCGCACCGTGGGCGCATGGTGATCTGAAGCTGAGGTTGAGGGATGGCAGCGAGCTGATGCTGAGTCGGCGCTATCGGGCGCTGCTGCCAGAAGGCTGGAATAGAGTCTGAGTCCACTTCCTGCCCGCAATGGGCAAACTGACGCGCACGTTGCCGGAACGGATCAGGCGCTGCGTTCGATGTACTCGATGTCGGCGATCCAGTTACGTGTCCTTCGCGCAAGGCGCGAGTCTGTCCCTTCTCCATCGAAACTCGCCGATCCGTGGCGAAGAAGGGAGGGATCGACGTCTTCAAACGCGTTGGCATTGACCACCGCGTAGAGATGGTCATCGATGCGACTGGTAACCACCGGCACCACGCCGCAGCGGATGCAGACGTGAAACTCTGCAGTGCGCGTACCGAACGCGTATCGGGATACAAGCGAGGGATCCGTGACCACGACCTTCAATTCGCCCCCCGGGTTGGATGCCCACACGCCACCATGCTTGCGGCAAAAAGAGCAGGTGCAAGCGCGAACCTGAATTTCAACAGGATCAGGCTCCCAGGTGAGGGCGAAGGAGATGTTCCGGCAGTGGCATTGGCCGTGGATCAACATGGGTATGATCTGAACTCCCAGTCAGGCCGAGCCGCGAAGCGGTTGACCTTGCACGTATACCTCGTCGCGAGTACAGCATGGTTTTGCATGGATGGTGGGAGTAACCCTGCCACCCGTCAAGGTGGTCATACGCGGCGACTGCAGATCAAACCAGTCGTCAGGCATGCGCGGGGTTGCACCAGCCGTTCCCCGCTGCGACGCCTTTGCGCGGTGAGCCATTGTCCCGCTTGCATCCGTCCAGATCCTTGCCGTCACATGCTCATTGCCGTAGCCGTCGTGGCAGTCTTCAATTGCGGCATTCGACGGAGGTTGAGCATGCGTGCAATTGTTTTGCTGATGATAATGGCGGGCGCGGTGTCCCTGCACGCCGCCCCATTCGAGTGGACCGCCTACGGCGGCGATGGACAAGGCCAACGCCATGCTCCGCTGTCGCAGATTACGCCGCCGAACGTCGGCCAACTTGAGCTGGCGTGGAGCTTCCGTACCGGCGAACTCGGCGCCGGTTTTGATCGCGCGAAGGACGCGCTGACGTTCGAGGCGACGCCGCTGCTGATTGGCGACACGCTGTATGTCAACACCGCGACCGGCAAGGTGTTCGCACTCGACGCGGCGAAGGGAATCGAACGCTGGCGTTTCGATGCGCAAGTCGACAAGAAGCGCGACTATTCCGAGATGACCTCGCGTGGCGTCAGCTTCTGGCGCGATGCGTCGGCGTCGGCAGATACAACGTGCGCGCAGCGCATCGTATTCGCGACGATCGATGCGCGTCTGTTCGCGATCGATGCGAAGACCGGCAAGCGCTGCGCCAATTTCGGATCAAACGGGGAGGTCGCGCTATCCAATGGCGTGCGCTTGATCAAAAGCCGCCTCGGCAACTATCAGGTCACTTCCCCGCCAGCGATTGCGGGCGATGTCGCGATCGTCGGCTCGTCGATTGGCGACAACGGCGGTACCGATCTCGAACTCGGTGTCGTGCGTGCATTCGACGTACGCAGTGGCAAGGAGCTGTGGCATTGGGATCCGATTCCGCGCACCGCGAAGATCCCGGCGGACGCGGCGAACCCGAATTTTGGGGACATCCCCGATCAGCAGGCGCGCTGGACCGGTGCGGCGAATGCGTGGGCGCCGTTCGCGGTTGATTCCGAGCGCGGCCTGGTGTTCATTCCGACCGGCTCGGCGAGTCCCGATTTTTTTGGAGGCGTCCGGTCGGGCGACGACAAGTGGGCCGATTCCCTGGTCGCGCTGCGTGTGGCAACCGGTGAATTCGTCTGGGGTCGCCAGCTCGTTCATCACGACCTGTGGGACTACGACACCGCCTCGCAGCCGATGCTGGTCGACTTCGACCATAACGGTCTGAAGGTTGCCGCGGTCGTGCAGCTGACCAAGACCGGTCAGGTGTTCGTGTTCAATCGCGAAACCGGCGAACCGGTATTTCCGATCGAGGAACGGGCCGTTCCGCAGGATGCCGTAGCCGGTGAGACGCCGTGGCCGACGCAGCCCTTCTCGTCGCTGCCTCCACTGGTTTCGCATGCGCCAGTGACGGCCGACGACGCTTGGGGCTTGACGTTCTGGGATCGCGATGCGTGTCGCGACCAGATCTCCGCATTGCATAGCGAAGGCATTTTCACGCCACCGAGTTTGAAGGGCACGATCGAGCGGCCCGGGTACGCCGGTGGGTCGAACTGGGGGGGCGGTGCGTGGGACCCCGAGCGGCACCTGCTGATTGCGAACGTGATGGATCTGCCGCTTGTCGTTGCCTTGATCCCGCGCGACAAGCTGTCCGAGGAATACGACTCCGGCAACTACAAGGGTTGGGAATTTGCGCGCATGACCGGTACGTCTTATGGCATGCGTCGTCGCCTGCTGCAGTCGCCGCTCGGTGTGCCGTGCACCGCGCCGCCGTGGGGCAAGCTCGTCGCAATCGATCTGGCCAGTGGCAAGATCGCGTGGTCGAAGCCGCTCGGCACGACGCGCGACAAGGCCCCGTGGCCATTCTGGTATATCGACGGGTCGCCAGGGATGGGTGGCCCGCTGACGACCGCGGGCGGGCTGACCTTCATCGGCGCGACCACCGACAATTTCCTGCGCGCGTTCGATACCGCCAGTGGCGCGGAACTATGGAAAATGCGCATTCCTGCCGGTGCGCAGGCGACGCCGATGAGTTACGAAGCGGGTGGACGCCAGTACATCGTCGTCGCTGCTGGTGGACATGCCAAGCTCGACACGACGCGTGGCGACTATGTCCTTGCATTCGCATTGCCGCGCTCGGCTGCGAGGTAGCACGCGGGAAGCGCATCCATGCCAATTGGCATGGTGCAGGGCATCGCAGCGGGCGTAATCTTGTGCGCTGACCGCTTCGATCGTCCACTCAGGGGAGTTTGACCATGCGCCGTGCCACGACACCGATCCTTTCTGTCCTGATTCCGATGCTGCTGACCTTGGCCGGAGGCGCGGGTGCAGCAACCGTGACCGCGAGCACCGGCCCGCTGCTCGGCTTCAACGCGGACGGCGCGACGGCGCAGCGCGCGCTCGAACAACGCTTCGACGCGCAACTCAAGGCCGACGACCAGCGCGAATGGATGCGCCAGATGGCCGCGGAGCCCAATCAAGTGGGCTCCGCACACGACAAGGCGAATGCCGAGTTCATGCTACGCAAGTTCAAGGAATGGGGCTGGGATGCGCGCATCGAGACTTTCGATGTGCTGTATCCGACGCTGAAATCGCACGCACTTGAACTGGTCGAACCTACCCGCTTCAGTGCAAGCCTGAAGGAACCGCCGATCGCAGGTGATGCGTCGTCGGCGAAGGCGGATGGTGGCTTGCCGCCGTACAACGTGTATGGCGCCGATGGCGACGTGACCGCCGAACTCGTCTACGCGAACTATGGTATGCCGGACGACTACAAGGAGCTCGCGCGGCAGGGCGTCGACGTCAAGGGCAAGATCGTCATCACGCGTTACGGCCACGGCTGGCGTGGCCTCAAACCCAAGCTCGCCTATGAGCATGGCGCCGTCGGTTGCCTGATCTATTCCGATCCGCACGAAGACGGCTATTTCGCGGGCGATGTCTATCCGAAAGGCGGTTGGCGCCCGGCCGATGGCGTGCAGCGTGGTTCGGTTGCCGACATGACTCTGTATCCGGGCGATCCGCTGACGCCGGGCGTCGGCGCGACCGCGAACGCGAAGCGCCTGTCGGTGAAAGACGCAAAGACGGTATTGAAGATTCCTGTGATGCCGATTTCCTACGCGGATGCACAACCGCTGCTGGCTGCACTCGGCGGCCCCGTCGCACCAAGGGACTGGCGCGGCGCATTGCCGCTCACCTATCACGTCGGTCCCGGCCCGGCGAAAGTGCATTTGAAGATCGAGTCGGACTGGACGCATAAACCTGTTTACGACGTGATCGCCACGCTGCGCGGCGCGCAGGTTCCGGACCAGTGGATCGTGCGCGGTAATCATCATGATGGCTGGGTGTTCGGTGCGTGGGATCCGCTCGCCGGCAACGTAGCGATGCTGGCCGAAGCAAAGGCGATCGGCGCGCTGGTCAAGCTGGGCTGGAAGCCTGCGCGAACGCTGGTGTATGCGAGTTGGGATGGCGAGGAGCCCGGATTGCTCGGTTCCACCGAGTGGGCGGAGACGCATGCCGACGAATTGAAGAACAAGGCGGTGCTGTATCTCAACACCGATACGAACAGCCGCGGATTCCTGTCTGCCGAGGGCAGCCATTCGCTGCAGCATCTGGTCAACCAGGTCGCGGCCGATGTGCGCGATCCGGAAACCGGCGTCAGCGTGCAGCAGCGTTTGCGCGCCGCGCTGCAGGTGGAGGGTTTCGACAACGGCGCGAATGCGGAAAGCAAGCGCGTCGCCAAACTCGCCGCCAGCGACGCTGACCTGCCGATCGGTGGGCTCGGATCGGGCTCAGATTACAGCGCCTTCCTGCAGCACCTCGGCATTGCGTCGATCAATATCGGTTACGAAGGCGAGGAGCAGCAGGGCGGTGTGTACCACTCAAACTACGACACGTTCGAGCATTACGAACGGTTCGGCGATCCGGGTTTCGCGTACGGCGTCGCACTGGCGCAAACCGCGGGACGCATCGTCCTGCGCGCTGCCGACGCCGAGGTGCTGCCGCTGCGCTTCGGCGATTTTGCCGATACGGTCGCGCGTTACACCGACGAAGTACACAAGTTGGCGGATAGCGAGCGCGAACGCAGCATGACGTTGGACCACTTGCTGGACATCGACGCGTTCAAGCTGGCGGCGGATCCGACCCTCGTGTCCGTAGCACCACCGCGCGACGGCGAGGTCCCATACATCGACTTCGCACCGCTCGACAATGCATTGGTTCGCTTGCAGCGCAGCGCCAAAGGCTATGACAGCGCGTATGGGGGCGCCGCCGCGTCGGGACTGAGCTTGTCCGCTGCGCAGCGTCAGCAGGTGAACGCGCTGCTGCAGGGCATGGAGCAGAC
>JBDTWV010000104.1:0-7347 GCA_040006495.1 Dokdonella sp. | reverse complement strand
TCGCCAAGCAGGTCGACGGCAAGCTGTCGCAATTCTTCGGCCTGTTGCCGCGCGGACGCTTCGGCATCGATCCGGTACCGGTCGCGATCGCGCCGTTCTGGACGGCAGGCCGCGGTAGCGCGCACACCTACTGGGTCAATACCTACGACCTGCCCTCGCGACCGCTCTACAACCTGCCTGCGCTGACCCTGCACGAGTCTGCGCCGGGGCACGCGCTGCAGGGAGAGCTGTCCGAGGAACACAAGGGCTTGCCGGATTTCCGCAGCAAGAGCTACATCTCGGCGTATGGCGAAGGCTGGGCGCTGTATTGCGAGAAGCTCGGAATCGAGATGGGCATTTATCACACGCCGTACGAGGAGTTCGGCCGCGAGACCTACGAGATGTGGCGCGCCGCGCGACTGGTCATCGACACTGGCATCCATCACCTCGGCTGGACGCGCGAGCAGGCGGTCTCCTACCTCGCCGAACACACAGCACTGAGCCAGCACGAAGTCGGGACCGAGGTCGATCGCTATATCTCGTGGCCGGGCCAGGCGCTGAGCTACAAGCTCGGTGAGATCAAGATCGTGGAGCTGCGTGCGCGTGCGGAAAAACAGCTCGGAGCAAAATTCGACCTGCGCCATTTCCACGACACCATCCTTGCGCTCGGCTCAGTGCCGCTGCCGGTGCTCGAATCGCAGATCGACCAGTTCATCGCCGCCGGCGGCCCCGAGCCGAAGCGTGATTGCGACTGCGCTGGACCAAAGTCATGAGCGATTGACTAACCCAGGAGTTTTACGCGGTTTTTGCTGAACTGCCCAAAGCGCCCCCCCCCATCCGCCTTGGGCACCTTGCCCCGCTCCGCAAGGCAAGGAAAAGCCGCACTCGATGGACTTTGACTGCCTTCCCCCGCGCAGCGGGAGAAGGTGCCCAAGGCGGATGGGGGGCGCCCGCCTTGTGGCTTATGATGGCCGCCACACCGAACGGAGAACGCGATCATGCAAGTCCAATTCCACGGCGCAGCGGGCGAGGTCACTGGGTCGTGTCATCTGGTCGAGGTCGGTGGCCATCGGGTGCTGCTCGACTGCGGCATGATCCAGGGCAACCGTCAGGACGAAGCGCGCAACGCCGCGCCGTTCGACTTCGATGCGGCGACAATCGATGCGGTGGTGCTCAGCCATGCGCACATCGATCACACGGGCCGCTTGCCGTTGCTGGTCAAACGCGGCTTCCGCGGTCCGATCTTCACCCATCCGGCGACCATCGACGTGGCGGCGATCCTGCTCGCCGACAGCGCGTCGATCGCGCAACAGGATGCCGATCGCGACAATCGCCATCTCGCGGAGGGTGTTGCGCCGACAGTTCCGTTGTATGGCACTGCGGATGTCGCCGCGACGATGCAACAAATGAAGCCGATCGAGTATCGAACGCCCACCGAGATACTGCCCGGCGTGCGCGTGACCTTGCGCGACGCGGGCCATATCCTCGGCTCCGCGTCGATTGAACTGACCGAAGCCGCGAGCGCACGTACGCTCGTGTTTTCCGGCGACCTCGGTCCGAAGGGCACCCCAATCCTGTGCGATCCGGACCCGGTGCCGCGCGCCGATCTGGTTCTGATGGAATCGACTTATGGCGACCGTCTGCACAAGTCCTTGACCGACACGATCGCCCAGCTCGGCCAGATATTCGCGCAGGCGATCGCGTCGCAGGGCAACGTCGTGATCCCCGCGTTCGCGGTCGGGCGCACCCAGGAACTGCTGTACTTTTTCGCCGAACACTTCCAGGCGTGGGGGCTCGACAAGTTTAAGATCTTCCTCGACAGCCCGATGGCGAGCAAGGTCACGGCCACCTATGACCGCCACGAAGACCTGTTCGATGCCGAGGCAAAGGCGCTGTGGGCGAATCGTCCGCATCCGCTGCGCCTGCCCAACCTCAGCTTCACCGACAGCGTGGACCAGTCGCGCGCGATCAACGACATCCATGGCGGCGCGATCATCATGGCCGGGTCCGGCATGTGCAACGGTGGCCGCATCCGCCACCACCTGCGCAACAATCTGGCCGGCGCGAACAACCACATCGTGTTCGTCGGCTATCAGGCGAAAGGCACGCTGGGTCGCTTGCTGGTCAACGGCGTGGCATCGGTCAAGTTGTTCGGCGAACAGGTCCCGGTCAATGCGCAATGTCACACCGTTGGCGGCCTCTCGGCGCACGCGGACCAGGGCGGATTGATGGATTGGTATGGAGCAATCGCAGGCCATCCGCCGGTGTGGCTGGTGCATGGTGAAGACCCCGCGCGCGGCGTGCTGGCCGAGCGCCTGCATGCACAATTTGGCGCCACGGTGAACCTGAGCGTGCCGAACAAGCAGATCGACGTGTAAACAGCGGCAGACGCCCGCGTTACGGTTTCTTCGCGGGCTTTGGCGGAATGTCCGCTTTCTTCGGCGCAGCCGATTTCTCATCGGCCGCCTGTGTCGCCCACGCATGCAGCAGGGCGGCGCGCACGTCAGAAGCTTGCTGCGTGGGCGTTGCCACAAGCGGCTGTTCAGGATTACCTGTGTTGATGTAACGCACCAGCCGCGCCACCTGCGCGCCGAGGTGCTGGTCGACCTGCGGTGCGAGCGTGTCGAGTGCGCTGTCACTGGCGCCGGTGACGCGGTATTCGACGCTGAGTTGAGTCGCGCCGTCGCCGCCCGTGTTTATCATGAAGTCCAAGACGCCCTTGGTCGCCAGTTCCTGCAACGGGCCGAGTGCGCCGTCAATCCGCAGCAGCCGGTCCTGCACCGCGAGGATCACACGGCCGTGCTCGACACTGCCGTCTTTCCAGCGTTCACAGAAACAGCCGCCCGCGGTGGGTGCCAGGGTCAAGTTGGCGGCCTTGCCCGACCACGTGTAGTCGTCGCTCCACCACTGCTGTACTTGCGCGATGGAGGCGTACGCCTTGGCGGGCGGTGTGGTGATGGGCGCGGAATACGTGAGCAGGAAGCTGTCGGCACCGGATTGCTTGACCGCGGCGGATGCGCCAACAGAGTAAATCGCGAGTGCCGAGACCAACAGAAAATAAATTTTCATCGCTCAGATGTCGCCTTTCGCGTCCCAGCCTTCGCCCGTGCCACGCTGAAACACATAATCGCTGGCCAGCACGTCACCGGCCGGAACCGATGCATGGGTAGCGAGCTCGGCGTAGATGGGGCCGAAGTCCGGTCGCGTCGCGTCCATCAATTGCTCGAAGCTGTCGATCACGAAGTAGGTTTTCTGGTACGTGTCGATGCGATAGCGCGTCTGCATGATGCGTTTGAGGTCGAAGCCGATCCGGTTCGGTGCCGGTGATTCGAGGCAGTGGATCGACTCGCCCTTGGAACTGACGATGCCCGAGCCATAGATGCGCAGGCCGTCGTCCTGTTTGATCAAGCCGAATTCGACCGTGTACCAGTACAGGCGGGTCAGGTTGACCAGCGCCTCGGCACCTATTGCGTGCGCCTTGACGCCGCCCCGACCGTACGCGGCCATGTAGTCGGCGAATAGCGGGTTGAGCAGCAGCGGCACGTGCCCGAACAGATCGTGGAACAGATCCGGTTCGGCGAGATAGTCAAGCTGTTCGGGTTTGCGGATCCACCAGGTGACCGGGAAACGCCGGTTCGCGAGGTGCTCGAAAAACGTAAGTTCCGGCAGCAAGCCTTCGACGCCGATCACCGTCCAGCCGGTCGTTTTGGCGAGGACTTCGTTGAGGTCGTCGAAGCGCGGGATCGAGTCCGGGGTCATTCCGAAGCGTTGCTGGTTCTCGATGAACTCGCGGCAGGCGCGACCCTTGAGGACTTCGCGCTGGCGCTCGAACAAGGTCGCCCAGGTCTGGTGGTCGGTGCGCGAATAGCTCGCCCACGGCTGCTCGACGATGGAGGTCGTGTAGACCGGGACGTAACCCTTGTCGGTCTGCAGGCGTTCGACGCGCTGTGGTTCAGAAGTCGTCATGGCATGGACTCGTGATTCATCACTCACAGCTTAGCGCGGTTCGTAGGGACGGGTATTCGGGCACGTTCGTGGTGCCCTCAATGCAGCGTCGGTGGTGGCGGAGCGCCGGAATCGCGCGGCCGGAAGTCGATCACGCGGCGGTCGTCATCGGCTGACATGGAACGCTGCCAGATCACCGGCACGTCGTCGGCGCGCGGCAACTCCAGTTCATCGTCGATCGCGACCGCTTCGAGGTCCTCGTCTTCCCAGCTGTAGCGTTTGCGCGCGGGCAGCGGATCGCGCCCGTAGAAGAGGATTGCGGCGATCACGCCCGCAACTGCGCCGGCGAGGTGGTATTCGAAACTCACATGTTCGTCGTGCGGCAGCACGCTGAGCAGCATCCCGCCGTAGAGGAAGAAGACCACCAGCGAGGTCACGACGGCGAGGCGATCGCGCCGGATCAGGCCCATCACGAACAGGAAGAACATCAGGCCGTGCGCGATGCCGCTGGCCCCGACATGCACCGAATCGCGCGCAAACAGCCAGACACCGAGGCCCGACGCGATCCAGATCAAGGGCAATGCGAGGCGCGCCGCGCGCGGATAGCAGTACAAGGTCAAGGTCGCCAGCAGCGCCATCGGCAGCGTGTTCGACATCAGATGCGCGAAGTTCGCATGCGCGAACGGCGCAGTCAGGATGCCGATCAGACCGCTGGCCTGGCGCGGTGTGATGCCGAGGTCGTTGGTAGACCAACCGAGCAGCCATGCGGCAAGCCATGCGATCCAGATACCAGCCAACAGCGCGCCGGCGCCGAGCACTGCGTAACGCACCCGTGCGCGATCTCGGGAGACGGCAGCGGCGCTCGATTCAGCAAGAGGAGGGGCGATGTCCATCGCCCTGATGTGGGGGGCCGGTGCAACAGGCGCAAGGGCGGTTCTGGCGGGCGCTTCCAGCCCAAGGTGTGGAGCGCTGCGCTGCAGCCCGATTCGCGCTTATGATGCTCGTCGAACCAGTCGAAATGCCCCCAGGATCAGGGAGGGCGCGCGATCGGGTGGCGCAGCGGACGTCGCGGGCGTTCCTGCTACCTGATTGGGCCGTGCCTCATCGCGCGGCGATGACATACGGTTGAAGGGGATCATGCAGTTCGATATCGCCACCGCGATGATGGTCACCGCGCTGCTTACGTTCTGCGTCGGCGCCAGTTTGAGCTTTGCGACCTCGCGCTATCCAGCCGAGCTGCGCGCTGCAATGCGCGTCTGGATCGGAGGTTTGTTTCTGCAGACATTCGCACTGATCGCGGGCGCGTTGGCCGACCCCACAGTAAGCGCAGGCGTGCTGATCGTCGGCAACACGGCGTACGCGCTCGCGTTTGCGGAAATGGCGCGTGCGATGCGCTTTTTCTTTGGCCACCCGCGCAGCGATTTCCCCGTATTCCTCGTCGCCTTGGTGACATTCAATTCGGTCCTGTCCGGCGTCGTGTGGCCGGGGATAGTCCATAGCGTGGCACTGAATGCGGCGCCACTGGCCATCTTGCAATTGACCGTCGCACATCTGGTCCTGTTTCGACGCAAGGGGCTGCGTCCGGCGGATTACCTGACTGGCACATTGTTCATCGCTTGCGCGGCTCTGGCGGTAACGCGAGGACTGATCGAGCTGCTGGTCGAGCCCGGTGTAGCACCCGGCCTGCATCGCGGAATTACCAATGGCGTATTCGTGTTCGGCTCGATCCTGCCGATGCTCGGGACGATCGGCTTCATGCTCATGTGCGGCGATCGTCTCAGTGATGACCTGATGCGCTTGGCGATGGTCGATCCGCTGACCGGTGCGTATAACCGGCGCACCCTCGCCGAGCACGCGCGCACGGCGATTTGCGAGGCCGTCAGGCTGCGCCTGCCATTGGCGTTGCTGGCAATTGACGTCGACCATTTCAAGGAAATCAACGACGAGTATGGTCACGAAACCGGCGACGAGGCATTGCTTGGCTTGGTTCGGTTGATGCGTGAATCGCTCGACGCGGGCCATGTGCTGAGCCGCATCGGCGGTGAGGAGTTCGCGGTCCTGATGCCCGGAACGGACGAAACCGATGCACGTGCGGTCGCGGAACGCTTGCGTCGGCATGTTGCCGATTCGTCGCTTTTGATCAATGACCACGTGATCCGGCTGCAGATCTCGATCGGCGTCTCAGCACTCGCGGATGGCATCGGGGACCTCGGTGCGCTGCTACGTGCTGGTGACCAGGCACTCTATGCGGCCAAACGTGCCGGTCGCAATCGCGTAATCATTGGTACGTCGTTGGCGCAAAAGGGTGCTGCACCAGCGCCAGATACGCTGCGTGCCAATCCTTAGCCTTGCTGCGCGCGTCTGCCGACATCCCGTATAGACCAGCCCTTCGCTATCATGCACGGATGAACCCAGACTCCGCGGGCGCGCTGCCCCTGATCCAGCTCAAGACCGAACGCCACTCCCACCATCCCTGGATCTTCCAGAAGATGGTCGAGAAGCCGGACCCCAAACCCAAACCTGGGACGCTGGTCGACATCGTCGACCGTGAGGGCCACTTTGCCGGGCGCGGCTTCTACAACGGCCATTCGCGCATTTCACTGCGCATATTGACCATGAACCCGGACGAGGTCGTCGACGAGGCGTTCTTCGCGCGCAAGGTCGCCGACGCCGTCGCGCTGCGCCGTGACCTGCTCAAGCTCGACGCGGTGACTGACGCGTACCGCCTGATCCATTCCGAAGGCGACGGACTGTCCGGCCTGGTCGTCGACCGCTTCGCCAATACGCTGGTGGTCGAGTTTTTCTCGGCCGGCATGTTCAAGCAACGCGACGTGATCAAGCGTTGCCTCGCCCAGCATTTTCCGGACGCGAGCGTCTATGCATTTGCCGAGGAGCACGTGCAGAAGCAGGAGAGCTTCGACTGCTCGACACCGTCATCGCCTGCGCCCACGGTGATCCACGAGCACGGCGTGCAATTCCATGCCGCGCCGGGCTCCCGGCACAAGACCGGCTTCTTTGTTGACCAGCGCGACAACCGCAAATTGCTCGCGGAATTCTGCACTGGCAAACGCGTCCTCGACCTGTGCTGCAATTCCGGCGGCTTCGGCATCACCGCCATGACGATCGGCGGCGCCGCGGAGGTCGTTGGGGTTGATCTCGACGAGAAGATCCTTGAAGTCGCCGAAAGCAATGCGCGCCTGAACAACGCGAAGATCCGCTTCGTGCAGGCTGACATTTTCCACTGGCTGCGCGAAGGCGGGGGCAGCAAGAATGAACAATACGATGTGGTCATCCTCGACCCGGCCAAGATGACCCGTGATCGCGAACAGGTGATCCCGGCGCTGAAGAAGTACCTCGACATGAACAAGCTCGCGTTGAGCGCGGTCAAGCCGGGTGGTGTCCTACTGACGTGTTCGTGTACCG
>JBDTWV010000103.1:0-7348 GCA_040006495.1 Dokdonella sp. | reverse complement strand
GGCGACGATGAGCCAGATCCCGACCAAGACCGGTGCCGCGGCGGCGATCGGTTTGGTGCTGCCGGCGCTCAAGGGCAAGCTCGATGGGTTCTCCATGCGCATTCCGACCATCAACGTCTCGTGCGTCGATTTTTCGTTCGTTGCGCAGCGCGCGACCACGCACGAGGAAATCGATGCGGCGGTGAAGGAAGCGAGTGAGGGCAAACTGAGGAACATCCTCGGCATCAACCACGAGGCGCTGGTTTCGGTCGACTTCAACAACGATCCGCGCAGCTCGGTCTACGATGCGACGCAGACGCGTGTGATGGGTGGCACGCTGGTCAAGGTGCTCGCCTGGTACGACAACGAGTGGGGTTTCTCGAACCGCATGCTCGACATGACACTGGCGTTCGCGAACGCGAAGTAGGGCGCTGCTGGCGGGATTGGGCGGCGAAGGCCAAGGTCAGAAGCACCCCCTTTCGGCCTGTCTTCCACCTTCCCCCGCTGCGCAGGGGGAAGGGAGAGCCGATTGCGGCGACGCTTTCCGTTCCTTCCGCTGCGCAGCGGGGGAAGGTGCCGAAGGCGGAAGGGGGTGCTTTTGATTCTCAGCCCAAACTCCTCGGACCGCGCAGCAACCCTCAATGCGCCACCAGCAAGGGCAAATCGCTGTGCTGCAACAGGTGCCTTGTGGTACCGCCAAGCATGAGTTCGGTGATTCGCGAATGGCCCCACGCACCCATGACGATCAGGTCGGCGCCGAGCACGTGCGCCGCATCCAGTAGCGCGGCGCCCGATTCCCTGCCGGTCTCGAATGGCTGGAAGGTTGCCGAGATACCGTGTCGTGTGAGCCAGGCGGGCAGATCGAGCGCTGGCAGGTAACGCAGGCCGAACGGACTTTCGTTGGCCGCGCCATCCAGAACGTTCACACATTTGGCACGCTCAAGCAGCGGAAGCGCACCGCGGATCGCCAGCGCTGCCTCACGACTGTGATTCCACGCAATGACTACGTGCTTGCCGATGCTGGCGCACGTCGCGCGTTCCGGGACCACCACGACCGGTGCCGAGGCACCGAACACGGTGCGCGAAACGATGCCCCAGCCGGTTGGCGTGTTGCGGTCGAGTTGTGGGCGCTCGATCACGACCAAATCGCACCAGCGCGATGCGTGACACAGCGCCTCTGTCGCATCGCCTTGCGTGACTTTCCATTCACCGGACACGCCGTGCGCATCGAGTTGCGCGCGCCAGAACGGTTCGTTTTGCAGGGCGTCGTGATACTGCGCATCGGCTTCCCCCGCGAACAGCGTGCCGGCTTCCGGCGACGCATAGGTCGTGGGGGCGAGCGCGACGACGTGCAGTGCGGTCGCCCACGCATGAAGGCTTGCGGCCAACTGCAGGCCGAACGTGCCGGCCGGTGATTCGACGTCGGCGCGGCGCAAGTGGATCAATATTTCGCGCGTGAATCGCGCATCGATTCCATCACGTTGAATTGCCATCACCACCCTCCATCCATCGATGCGATGTGCCAGCTTACGATGCTGCACGCGTCGCGTCGCGTCGCGCGCTCGACATGTCGCTGGCACGATGCAGCGCATCGAGCGTGGCGGCGGGGCGCAGGATCGATCAAGATGTACGCGAATCCGCGCCACCTCAAGGTACGGCAGAGGAAGATCGTGATGACTGCATCAAGCGCACCGGTGCCAGCGGCCGAGTACAGCGTCCGTGAGGAATTTGCATCCAGCCTGATCCACGCCATCGGCATTGTACTCGGCGTGGTCGGACTGGTGATTCTGACGACCGTGGCCGCGCGTGGACACGATGCGTTGCGTACTATCAGCGTCTGCATCTATGGAGCGACGCTGATTGCGCTCTACGTTGCCTCCACGCTCTATCACGGCATTGCGCACCCGCCTGCGAAGCCGCTGTTGCGGGTGCTCGATCACTCGGCGATTTTTCTGCTGATCGCTGGTACCTACACGCCGTTCACGCTGATCACCTTGCAAGGCGTCTGGGGTTGGTCGCTGTTCGCGGTTGTGTGGGTGCTCGCATTCGCGGGTATTGCGCTGGAAGTGCGCCGCGTACGTAGCCGGCCGCTGATGGCTGCATTGTACGTCGGCATGGGCTGGGTAGGCCTGGTCGCAATCAAGCCTCTGGTCGCGGCGCTGCCTGCGGAAGGCTTGTGGTTGATGTTCGGCGGCGGTGCGGCCTACACGCTCGGCGTTCCATTTTATTTGTGGAAGAAATTGCCATTCAATCACGCGCTGTGGCACGTATTCGTCTTGCTCGGCAGTGTGCTGCAATTTTTCGCGGTATGGCTTTATGTGCTGCCGGGCGCTTCGCGATGAGCGTGCCGCGCGCATCCTTCATCGAGTGCTTCGCGGCACCTGCTGGGTTGCCAACCTGACCTCAGGAACGCGGTGCCGGCACTAGTTACGGCAGACACCACCTTCAAACGAGCAAGAACGCCAGCGCAAAGATGCCGAGCATCGCGAAGCAGATGCCGAGCTTTGCCGCAGTGCCCACCACGAACCCGAGCCACGCACCGATTCCGACGCCGGTTGCTTTGCGCAACCCCCCGCCAGCGACGAGCTCGCCGAGCAGTGCGCCCACAAACGGTCCGAGCAGGAGGCCGGGCAGGCCGAACGCTAGGCCGACCACGGTGCCAAGCAGCGCGCCGATCACCGCATGGCGACTCGCGCCAACACGCTTCGCTCCGAACATGCTGGCGACGAAATCGAGAACCAGCGCGAGCGCAGTCAGCACGCCGAGTACGATCAGGGTGAATTTACCAACATGCGCATAGCCATCAGCCCAGGCGGCGAGCCACATGCCGCCGAACACGATCGGCACGCCGGGCAGAATCGGCACGATCGTGCCGGCGAAGCCGATCACGATCAACACCGCGGCGAAGACATACCAGACGATCTGGAAATCCATAGGCAAGTCGGGATCCGTTTTGCGCGATGCTGTTGAGGGCGCGTGAAGTTGCGACGCGCTGGAACGCAATGAACGCGCCAGTTGCCTACTCTACCCGACGCACCGCCGCTTTCTGACGCTTTGCCTTTCGACACCGCTCGGTCACAAGCGCTGCAGACGGAACTCGATCGGCACGAGGCCCCATGCCGGCACCGCCTCGCCATCGCGCAGCACCGGCTTGAAATGCGCGTGTTGTACTGCCTCGCGCGCGGCGATATCGAGTTGTGGATGACCGGAACTGCGCTCGACCTCGATGCGCTGCACGGCGCCGCCCGCGTCGACCAGTACGCGCAGCAGGACGGTGCCCTGCTCGCGCTGGCGCGCCGAGTTCGTCGGATACTGGAGCTTCAACGCGCCATCATAGGCGAGCGTGCGTGTCTCACCGCTGATCGACGAAGCCTGCGCGTCCGAAGCCGCGGAATCAGCCGGTGCGCGTGCGATCGGGGCGGTTGCGATCTGTGGATCGATTGCACTCGTCATCGTGGCGCTCGAAGCGTGCGGAATCGTGGGCGCTACGACGGGCACGTGCGCTGGCCGCACGTGAGTATGCGTTGGCGGCAGCGGCTCCGCGGGGACCGGCAACACGGTTGGTGGCGGCTGCGCATCGAAGATCCTCACTTCTGCAACCTTCGGGAGGAGCCTTGGCAATGGCATCGCCATCGGGATTGCGAGGATCGCGATGGCCAAGACGTGCAATGCGATGGCAGTGCTGAACGCAGTGACGCGCTGCCAATCCATCGACGCAAATGTAGCGTTGGCATGAGCAGACATGGCGTTTCCCCATTTGGAAGGTCATGGGGTACAACGCGGCTGCGCAGCGGTCGGGGTTGGCGGATTTCGTGGCCGCTCCCATGCCTGCGGAAAGCGCCTTCAATGCACGAGCATCGAACGCAAGAGAATCGCGCGTTGCGGCCCTCCCACCATCGCGCGGGCCACGTCCCCTGTGGGAGCGCCGGAAGGCGCGATGCTTTTTGCAAAACCAAAAAGCCTCGCGCGCATCAGGCGCCTACACCCGGCCAACCACCGGCAACAGCGCGCCGGTGATCGCGGCAGCGCGGTCGGACAACAGGAAAACGATCACGTCGGCGAGCTGCTCGGGTTTCACCCAGCGATCGAACTCCGCCTGCGGCATTTCGGCGCGATTTGGCGGCGTGTCGATGATGCTCGGCAACACCGCATTCACGGTGATGCGGTCATCCTTCAGCTCCTCGGCGAGTGCTTCGGTCAAGCGCGCAACACCCGCTTTCGATGCGGCATACGCGCCCATTCCAGCACCTGCCTTCGCCGATGCCGCTGCGCCGATGTTGACGATGCGCCCGCTGCCGCTCTTGCGCAGATGCGGCAACGCGGCCTTGCTCGCGGCAGCGGCCGTGCGCAGGTTGATCCGATACAGCAAATCCCAGGTATCGAGTGAGCCGTCCGCGACAGTTTCCCAGCGAAACGCGCCCGCGATATTGACCAGCGCGTCCAGCCCGCCCAGCGCCTGCGCGACCTTGCCCAATGCGTCCGCCGCGGCTTTCTCATCGGCCAGATCAACGCCCCCAAACAGCAGCGCTTCACCGAGCGCGTCGGCATGATGCAGCGCCGCCGCACGATCGATCGCGGCGACACGCGCGCCGGCGGCCTGTGTGGCGCGCACTACCGCCGTTCCCAGTGTCCCGAACGCGCCGGTGACGGCGACCAGCTTTCCCTCAAGATTCATCGATGTGCACTCCACTCGTCGGTCTTCGCAGTCCTGATCATAGTTCGATCGAGGCCGCCTCACCGGTGCCCAGTCAGCATCGGCTCGCTTGGAGTGTGCTAGAACGGCGCATCGCCTTCCGCGGAATTCCAGCCATGTCCGATCTCGCCCGTCAGGTTCGCATCCTGACCCGCTCGATGTTGGTGATCCTACTGATCGTGTGCACGTATGCCTGCTACCTTGCGCAGGACGTACTCGCGCCCTTGATGTTGGGACTGCTGCTGGCATTGCTGTTGTCTCCGTTGGTTACTCTTTTCGAGCACGCGCGGGTACCTCGCGCCCTCGGCAGTCTGGTCGTCGTACTGTTGATCGTGGTCGGCATGGGCGCAGCCATTTCGGCCCTGACGCGGCCGGCACAGGACTGGATCGCGAACGCGCCAAAAAGCTTCAAGTCCATCGAGCAGCGATTGCGGGATGTTCGCGCGCCGCTCACGCAGGCACGCGAGGCGACCCGAAAACTGGAGGATATGGGGCAGCCGCCCGCCTCAAAAGTCGTCGTCGCCACCCAGCCAAGCGCATTGGACGGCATGCTGGCCGCGACTCCACACGTGGTCGGAACAATCGCGGTCGTCTTGCTACTGGTGTACTTCTTCCTTTCGTCCGGGGACAACTTCCTGCGTCGCCTCGTGGAGATTTCACCGGGGATGAGTGAAAAGCGCGTGGTCGTGGGCATTGCGCGCGGGATCCAGCAGGAAATGTCGCGTTATCTGGTCATGGTCAGTTCGATCAATCTCGGGCTTGCCATCGCGACAGCGATCGCGATGACCCTGCTGGGCGTGCCGAACGCACTGCTATGGGGCGCGCTCGCCGGTGTCCTCAATTTCGCGCCCTACGTCGGACCTACCCTGACGATCATCACCCTGACACTGGTCGGGCTGGCGACATTTCCGACGATTGGACACATGTTGGCGGTGCCGGCTGTGTTCTTTGTGCTGGCGGTGATCGAGGGCCAGATCATCACGCCCTACGTGATCGGACGCCGGCTGGCGATCAACCCGGTCATCGTGTTTATCTGGCTGCTGGTCTGGGGCGCGTTGTGGGGAGTCATCGGTATCCTGCTCGCCGGTCCGCTGCTCGCATGCTTCCGTATTCTTTGCCAGCATCTGCCATCGCTGCAGCCGATGTCAGTGTTGATGGGCGACAGTCGCACCGAAGCGGTGGAATAGCTGTCAATGCTGCTTGTCCGCAACCCCTACGCGCTATGGAGCGTCCTTCATGGAGGAACTTGTGCGGGTGCAGGGTAAACTGAGCGGTCAACCCAAGAGTGCGCAGGCGCCGGATACCGTGGTCACCCGCACGCACGATCAAAAAAAGATGTCTGCCAGACAATCCATCCACGCTGCGAGGCGCCTGGCGGTGGCACCGATGATGGATTGGACCGATCGGCATTGCCGTTTCTTCCATCGCCTGCTCGCGCCGCACGCGTTGCTCTATACCGAAATGGTCACCGCGCAGGCGGTGATTCATGGTGATCGCGAGCGCCTGCTCGGGTTCGATGCGGCCGAGCATCCGGTCGCGCTGCAGCTCGGTGGTTCGGAACCGCGCGAGCTCGCGCAGGCGGCGCGGATCGGGGCCGAGCTCGGGTACGGCGAGATCAATCTCAATGTGGGTTGCCCCTCCGATCGGGTCCAGTCTGGCCGCTTCGGCGCCTGTCTGATGCGCGAGCCGACACTGGTGGCTGAGTGCGTCACTGCGATGCGTGAGGCGGTGTCGCCATTGCGCACGGCGGTCACGGTGAAGTGCCGGCTCGGTGTCGATGATCAGGATGAGGATGTCGCGCTGGCCGAGTTCGTCGACGCGGTGCATGCCGGAGGATGCGATGTATTCGTCGTGCATGCACGCAAGGCTTGGCTGCAGGGCTTGTCGCCGAAGGAGAACCGCGACGTGCCGCCGCTGAATTACGAGCGCGTGTACCGGCTCAAGCGCGAGCATCCGCAACTCACGGTCATCATCAATGGCGGCATCGTCGGGGTCGATGAAACTCGCGAACATTTGCGCCACGTCGATGGCGTGATGCTTGGGCGCGTCGCCTACCACGAGCCGTACCGGTTGGCGGAAATCGAGCACGACGTGTTCGGTACTCCCTTGCCGGAACGCAACGAGGTATTGCTGCGAATGCAACCGTATGTCGAGGCGCATCTCGCGCGCGGTGATCGCTTGCAGCACATCAGTCGGCATATCCTCGGCCTGTATCAGGGCTTGCCCGGTGCGCGCGCGTTCCGGCGGGTGCTCAGCGAGCAGGCGCATCGGGCGGATGCGGGCTGGGACGTGGTTGAGCGCGCGTTCACGGCGCGTGGCGGAGAGCGGTCCAATCGGGTCGCTTGAAGCGGCCTCGTGCACACCATCCCCGCCCAACTCTGCCGTCGAACGGGCGGACTAAAGGGGGGCGTTTCACGAGTGGGCGCGCCATTCAGGGCACAATACGCATCCGCTCCTCCTCGTCTGCTGCATATGTCCCTCGTCAATCTTGTCAATCTCGACTACTCAGTCGGCGGTCCACTGTTGCTTGAAAACGTCGATCTGGCGATCGAGCGCAACGAGCGGATCTGCATCGTCGGCCGCAATGGCGCCGGCAAGTCGACGCTGCTGAAACTGATCGCGGGCGAGATCCGCCCCGACGACGGCGAGGTGCGCGTGCAGGGTGGCGTGCGCATC
>JBDTWV010000102.1:0-7378 GCA_040006495.1 Dokdonella sp. | reverse complement strand
GCACCATGCGCTCCTCATCGGAAAGCATCGAGCGGATGTCGTAGAGATCGGTCGGGTTCAGCGGGATGGCAGGCATGGGATTGGAGTCCGAAGCGCTTGTGGCGCGGGCAAAGATGCCCATTGTAGCCGGCTGCCGCGGGCCGAGCCATGCGGCAACAGTGGTTCAATTGGAGCAATGACTTTGGAAGAGTTCATCGGCTTGACGCGAGAGAGCCGCCTTTTGCGCGTCGCTGAGCTCGGCGCCCAAGCGTTGTAGCAGCGCTTGAGCGAACTCAGCGGGTCCTCCTTGCCGTTCAACCCATTGCAAATTCGCCACCGCATAGGCGTACGCCTGGGGCAAATCAGGCGGATAGATCCAGTCCATCCGGCCGGTTTCACCGGAGTGCGCTCGACTTCCGCAGGGTTCTTCAAAATGTCTTCGCGCCCTACTCCTTGCAACGCGCTCTCTGCATAGTTGAGCAATGCTTCTGGATCGCCCGCCTGCGCCGCCCGTTCCAGCCACTCGACACGCTTCGAGACGAGGGCCGGGTCGACGTCCGCGCAGTCGTCACGCCGCCGCGAGGCCGCATCAATCAAGGCAGCAACCTGCGCGATCTCCGCGTCGGTGGATGGCTCATGTCCGTGGTACCAATAGAATCGACGCACCTGAATTCTGCGCAACGTCGCGTCGTCCTGGTGACGCTTGCCGGAGCAGGCATCAATCCGCGATACCCGCAGCCCCGATGGCAACCGCGCATGCCCGCGAATCGCGTAGCTGCCCACCACCGATGTTTTGTTCCGCAATTCATCCAGACTCCCATCCTCTGAAAAGCGCCGACGGATTACGCATCCAACGGTCGGACTGTCATGCGAAACCGGCGATACTAGCGCGATGCGCGTTCCAGTCCTTACCTACCATTCCAATAATATCAGTGGCAACGACTACGCCAGCAACGATCATGTTGCACTGGCCGCAGACCTGCGCCTGATACACGATCGCGGACTGCGCATCGTGCCGCTCACGCGCGTGGTCGACGTGCTGCTCGGCGAGGCGCCACAGTTCGAAGTCGACGGGGGTGTCGCGATCAGCTTCGACGATGGCTCGTGGTTCGACTGGCATGATATCGAGCATCCGGTGTGCGGATTGCAACGAGGGTTCGCCGGCGTGCTGCGTGATTTCGCAAACGAAACCGGTGCGCGTGTGCATGCGACCAGCTTCGTCATCGTCGCACCCGAAGCGCGCGCGATCCTCGACCGGACCTGCCTGGTCGGTCGTGGCTGGTGGGGCGATGACTGGTGGTCCGAAGCTCAGCGCGAGGGTTTGATTGCGATCGAAAGCCACAGCTGGGACCACAACCACCACACCCTGCCGGTTACCGCCCAGCGCAATCAGGCCAAGGGTACGTTCCGTACAATCAACACCTATACCGACGCCGACGCCGAAATCCGCCAAGCCAGCAACTGGCTCGACGCGCACCTCGCACCGCATTGCGCGAGCCTGTTCGCGTTTCCGTACGGCGAAAGCAACGACTACCTGGTGCACGAATACCTGCCGCGATTCCAGACAGAGCATCGCCTGCGCGCTGCATTCGGCACCGAGCCGCGGCCGATCGAATCGAACAGAGATCGCTGGCTGTTGCCGCGTTACGTTTGCGGCCAGCACTGGAGTCAACCGTCGGGCCTGGAACGCCTGCTCGTCGATGCGACCGACTGACGCACCTGCCCACAGCCATCGCGGTACTCTCAGCGCAACAGGACGACCAAATCGAGATTCGCCTCGATCGCGTTCAGTTCAACGTGCCAGTGGACTACGGCAGCCGGTGCGCACGCAGTGCAGCCGTACACGCGCGAACTGCCGTCGTCACTCAGCAACGTCGCCGGTCTGCCATCGGCATCGCTGCGCATAACCTCCATCGGCGCCGCATTCGGCTGACGATTGGTCAGCACCACGACATCGCCTCCGTCCGCGTCGAAATCGGACACGGATTTCTTAGCAGGCCCGATGCCGCTATCGGGATAGATTTGCAATCGCCGCACCGGCGCAGAGCGTCCACCCACGGCCGGAGCAATCGCGCGCACCCGGTCGTACAGCGCCATGTGCGCGACCACGCGGGCGGGTGCGATTCCGGAGGCGGTGGCTGAACGCAGCAGCAAGCCGGCGATGTGCAGGCCTTGGCCGTCGATGCCGCCATAATGCAGGTCCGGCCAGCTACCGCATGCATTGCGTACCGGCGTGGCGAACGATGCCTCGATGACCGCGGCAAGGCGCCCATGCAGCACGGCGGGTCCGCAAAGTGTCTTCGCGAGACGATCGATGCGACGCACCGGATAGAACGGAACGGCCACGTTGACGTATCGATCGCTACGTTCACTCACATTGAAAAATGGGTTGACGCCTGGCATCACGCGCACGGCGTGCACATCTCGCAGAAAGAACGAAAACGGTGCCACGCACAATGCGACGTAGGCCGCCATCGCCGTGATCGCGCCAATGCGGACCACGCGTCGCACATCGCACAGCCATCCATACCAGCCAATCGCAATCGACAGCGCGAGTGGCGGCAGGCACGCGCCAACCATCCACATCGGCGTAACGGGTCGCAACATGACGACGAAGCAGACCTGCACCACCAGCAGTGCTGCAGCACCGATCGCCAGTCGAAACAAGCAGGCCTGACTGCGCCGTACGCGCCAAACGCCGAATGCCGCGAACAGCAGGAAGGCGCAGAACACCCACCACGCAAACCGGGCGACCGATGCCTTCCACGGCGTCATCAATAACAATGCCCACCACGCGCCGCCAACGACGAGGCTGCGCAGCACTTCGGGAATGCGTTGCAGCGGATGCACCGCAATGTCGCCGCCGAGGTAGGACGGCACTGTTTTCAACGTCGACTCCACCAGCGCGCTTCGATCGAGCCATGGTGGCAGCAGGCTCAACAGCGTGATCGCAGCGGCGACGCCCATCCATCCGAACGCCGCACGCGAGCGATGCCGACACAACAGCGCGGTGCCGGCCAGCGCGACATAGCTCAACGTCGTCGGATGCGCATGCACGCACGAGGCGCTGGCCAGTCCGAACAGAATCGCATTGCGCAGCGAGAAGCGGCTCCAGCTGCGCCAAGTGACCAATGCAAGCAGCAACAACGTGGTCTCGACCAGCGCCGTATGTGACGGAAACATCAGCGGCAGCATCGACCAGCCAGCAATCGCCAAGGAGACTGCAAAGGCGAAACCAAGCCGAGCGTCGGCAATCCGGGTACCCAGGTGCAACGCAAGGAAATATTTCGTGGCGGCGAGGCTCTGTACGAACGCCGTGGTCAACGCGACACTACTCGTCGCCCACATCGGCAGCGCGAGCAGGTAGAACCACCACGGACCCAATTCGAACAGCTGGTAGATCTGTGGGCCAGCCAGCGGAAAACGCTCGCCATGCGCAATTGCGGCAGCCCAATACATGTCGCGCCAGTAGTCGCTGACGCCATTTGTGTTCATGCCGGCCATGACGTGCACGCCCAACATGCCCACGCAGAAAGCGAGGCCCGCGAAGCGCCAGCGCTGCGCGGGCGCGGCGCGGGAATCGTAAGGCACGGAGTCGGAAGGAATGGGCGGCATGCTCGGCAGCGCGGGCGCGAAAGCCGCAAAGCCTAACCGAAAGCGTGACGAAGGCGCTGATCGGCTGCGGTGCGACTACTGTTCGGCCGCGCGCTTGGCTACTCTTGGCACACAACCACAGGGATTCGGACCATGCAGAACGACGCGATCCACACTCTGCCGGAACCTCTGCGGCAGTTCCTGACGATCACGGAAATCGACAATGCGGATTTCCTGGTCGCTGCACTGTTCCGACGCAAGTTCGCCGCGCCGCCACCCGATGTCGGCCGTCATCTGGTCGCGTTGTATCGCGACGGAACGGGCGCGTTTCGACTCGCCGGCTACTCGCACATGCGCCCGTTCGGCGAAGTCTATCTGTCTGGTGGCTCGTGCAGCGAGGGCGAGACGATCCGCGCGATGGCACCGGAGCACCGCGACGCGATCCAGGCCGCGGGCGGCATCTGGTACCTGATCCTGAAATACGCGTTCGCACGCTATGCCGACTGTTGCGATGTGTTTTTCGGCCACTGCGGCGACGCGCGTGCATTGGAAGTCGCAACCGCCGCCGGCTTCGTCAGCGCCGGCCACGAGCACCTGATCGCGCACTGGCACAAGCCACTGCAAGAGAACATCCGGCGTGCATTGGTCGCCAAGGTGCATGCGATCGGGCCGTTTTGACTGCGCGACAACGCCGGCTCAATACTTTCTTGCAGACGATGGATCACGTGCTCCACAGCAATGCTGGTAGATCGCTTCGCCACGGGCCCGCGCTGCGTCCACCTGCTGCGGGGATAAACGGTCCTGCGCAAGCTGGCTCATGAGTTGATCGGCGCTGGCGGGATTCCCGCTCGTGTCGGCCAATTGCCACGCATAAGCACACGCGTAGGCGAGCACCGGATCTTCTGGCAAAAATCCCCCCTTTGAATAGGCACTGGCTGCCGCCCACATCGCGTCGGTATCACCCGCATCGACCAGCGCATCCAATTGCGTCCGCTCAATGTGGCGAAGCTCGATGAGGCGCTCGGTATTACGTGAGAGTTCGGCACCGGCAACATTGAAGTACAACGAAAAATCGATGATCGCGCGACGATCGTGCCGCTCCAGCGCTACCTTTGCCATATCGAACCGGCTTTCCATTTGCTGAGTCGACAACGGCGCACAGCGATCGCGCTTGTCGAATGCTTGATGCAGTGCCGCCTGCTGCATGGCGTCCGTCACTTCAAAACGAGGGTCGTTCCGCAACTGCGGGTGTCGGCTTCGGATCTGCCGATACTGCTCGCGTTGCTGCAGAATCGCTCCGTCGATGCGGGTGCGCAGGCTAGCGTCGTCCTCAACGGAATAGGACAAACAATCTGCGAGCCTGTCGAACACGAAACGCGCCGCCTTGGCATCGCCGTCACGAGCGCGCTGCTCCAATTGCGCCAACGCCGAGACAAATTCCGCACCGTCCAGGCCGCTGAAATCTGCTGGCGGCACGCTCAACGCCTGTTTCGCATGAACCGGCGTTGAAGCGTGCGCTCGGCGTGGAAGATCACCATGGGCTGCGTCGTCGTTCCCGGCCGCCACGGCTTCTTGTGCCGGTGGTATCGACCGCGCGGATCGCTGGGCGAGCGAATAACCGACACCCGCAGCAATCGCCAGCGCCAGTGCGGCGAGCGCGAAATCTGGCACGACCGAACGCATCACGGATGTCCTCCCGTGCAGCAGCTGGCGAACAGTTGAGCGCCGATGTGCTCGGATTCGAGGACCTGCGCCGGTTTTAGTGGCAAAGCCGTTGCCCGCAACCGCCGCGCGAGATAGGTATGGGTGTCGCTACCGGTCGCAAGGCGCATGAAGACCCCACCGGAAGCCCACGGGAACGACGCAATATCGTTGTTGGGCGCCTGCGATGCAGCAAAGTAGTAAGCGTGTGCCAAGAACGGATCCGGGTCCGCAAAGTATCCATATTCGAGAACAGCGCCGATCGCTGCCAATGCGCGTGGATCACCGTGCGACAACGACCGTTGCAGGGCAGACGCCGCTATGTCCTTCTGCCGGGGAATCTCGTCCAGCGACGCCATCGATGCATTGGCGAGGGCCACCTGCCAATAGTCAAGTTCCGCATCCGGTTCGCCGAGTTCGGCAGCACGCGCATACCACGTCCGCCAAGTGCTGGCGTCCGCGCGCTCGACGCCACGGCACGCCTCGGCCAGATCGACTTCCGTCTTCAACTGCTGCTGGTAGACGGACAGCGAATCGATTTTCGGCATCGCGGGCAGCTTGATGCCCTTGCGGGTTGCCGACTCCTTGACCTGATCGACGATTTGATCGACGAAGTTCAGCGAGTTGACCGTCTTGTCTTCTGCGCGCTTTTCGAGATCTTGCTGCCCTGCCGGCGGCGTGAAGAATTCGCAGCGGCGATAGCCTTCTGCGAGCGCCTTCGCCGCGCGCGGATCGCCCGCCTCGGCGCGGCGCTTCAGCTCGTCGATCGTGGCGCCGAACGGACCGAGCGGCAGGCTCGACGCCAATTGCAGGCCGTCGCCACGAACCGGCGCGGGTGGGAGCGCCTGATGCGCGACGATGGCCTGCCACGAATCGCGCGCAGCAGGAAGCGCAATAACCGGTTCGGGTGCAGAGACCCCAATGTCGTGCACTCCCGACGACGGCTGTCCGAACCAGTAGCCCAGTCCAAGGCCAGTGCGCCCAGCGTGACGAACGCGGCGCCACGCGGGTTCTTGTTCATCGCTGAGTGACCACTATAGATCCGAGCCTTTTGGCGTTCGGCGCGGGACATGCCCGGTGGCGACATGCTGGCGTGCAGATTCGACGTTGACACTGGAATCGTCGAAGAAAATGTCCGCGCCAAACGCCTCCAGGAACGGACCCTTCGGGCGCCCGCCGAGGAATAGCGCCTCGTCGATGCGCACGCCCCAGTCGCGCAGGGTCAGGATTACGCGCTTGTGCGCAGGCGCGGAGCGCGCGGTCACCAGCGCGGTGCGGATCGGCGAGGTCTCGCTGGGAAATGCGGCCTGCAGATGATGCAAAGCGTCGAGAAAGCCTCGGAATGGACCGCCCGACAGAGGCTCCAGCATGCGTGCAGTTTCGTTGCGGTGGAACGCTTCGAGGCCGCCTTCCTCAGACACGCGTTCGGATTCGTCGCCGAACAGCACGGCGTCGCCGTCGAACGCAATACGCAATTGGTCCGACACACGCTCTGGCGCTTTCGAAGGCAGGATCGTCGCGGCAGCCACACCGGCGCCGAGTGCCTGCGCCACACTGTCGGGATTCGCCGACAGCAGCAGATCCGCGCCGAACGCGTGCACGTACGGCGCGGTCGGTTCGCCACGCGTGAACGCGGCGCGCGTGATGTCGAGTTGGTAGTGCTCGATCGAATTGAAAATGCGCAGGCCGGTATCGGCGGAATTGCGCGACAGCAGGATCACTTCGACGCGAGGCGCGGCCGGCGCGGCCCGATTGAGCCTGAGCAGCTTCTGCACCAGCGGGAACGCTATGCCGGGCGCGAGCAGCTCGTCCTCGCGCGCGATCTGATGCTGCGCGAACGCCTCGATGCCATCGCGCTCGAACAGCTCGTGGCTTTCGCCCAGGTCGAATAGCGCACGCGACGAGATCGCCACGACGAGCGCATCGCCCTCGCCGCCGCCTTGCGCCGATTCGATACCTTCAACCAGACGGGGTTTCATCGAAGCCATCCTTGAACAACGTGTCGGCCTTGATCGCCGCAGCCCATGCGTCGATGCGACCGTAACCCGCCTGATAGTTCGGCCAGGTGGCCAGTGCCAGGCGATCGCTCGACAGTTTTTGCTCG
>JBDTWV010000101.1:0-7391 GCA_040006495.1 Dokdonella sp. | reverse complement strand
GGCACGGCGCGCACATCGTCGGCCTGCACGCGCATCTGGGCTCCGGCATCCTCGACGCATCGCACTGGCGTTCGGTGTACTCACAACTCGCCAGCCTCGCCGAGCGCTTCACGCGCATCGAGTCGCTGGATATCGGCGGCGGTCTTGGCGTGCCGTCGCGACCGGACGAAAGCCCGCTCGATCTCAATGCCCTCGGCGCCGCACTGAGCGAGGTCAAGCGCGCATATCCGCAGTTCGCGCTATGGATGGAGCCGGGCCGCTTCCTGGTTGCCGACGCCGGCGTTCTGATCGCGTGCGTGACCCAGACCAAGCGCAAGGGCGCGATGCAATATGTCGGCATCGATGCGGGCATGAATTCGCTGATCCGACCAGCGCTGTACGAGGCCTGGCACGAGATCGTCAATCTGACCCGTCTTGATGAGCCACCCGCCACGATGGTCCAGGTCGTCGGCCCGATCTGCGAAACCGGCGACGTGCTCGGCGCGAATCGTCGCCTGCCCGAATGCCGCGAAGGCGACGTGATCCTGATCGCGCAGGCTGGTGCGTATGGAGCGGTGATGGCCTCGCACTACAACCTGCGCGAGCCGGCAACGGAGATCGTGCTATGAGCGCGCGCGCAACATTGCATCTGGTTGCGTTGCTGGCCCCGTTTGCGGCAGCTGCGTTATGGGTTCTGTTGATGTATCGCAGTCAAAGCGGAGTCGCGTTGCGGCAGTTCCTGCTGTTTGGCGGGCTCGGCGCGTTGGCCGCGCAGGTTGCCGCGTGGCTGCGCTGGCGCGCGCTTGAGCGCCGCGCGCGCGAGGGGCATGGCGCGTGGCACACCGGCATCGGCATGGCTGCGATCACGCACCTGTTGTTTGCGGTCTTCGGCGAAGCGTTGCTGGTCCTCGCGGCCGGCGGCTGGCGCAGCGTCGCAGGCACCGGACGCGGCTCCGACATCGTCTTGCAGATGCTGTTTTTCCTGCTGATATCGATTTTCGCGGTTGGTGCCATCTCGTTTCCATCGACCGCAGTGCTCGCACAATGGATTGCGAACCTGCGTCGCAAGGAGCTTGCTCATGCTGCCCAATGATCCGCGCGCTGCACATGCGTTTCGATTCGTCAGCTGCGACTATGCGGGCGGCGTCGCTTCGCTCGTGTATGCATTCGATGACGGTCCAGAGCTGGTGGAACGCATCACATTTCCGAATGCACCGGCACTCGCGCCGGAGCGCGCGCAGGCGTTCGCGTCCGCACTCGACCTGCTGCACCTGATCGCCGGCGTGAGCTACTACAAGGCTGGCGTGCCGTCCGCTATTCGCGTCGAATCCACGACGCTGGACGCAGCGACGGCAAGCTTCCTCGATGCGTTGTATCTGCATGGACTCGGTGAGTTCGCGTATCGCAACAAGCTCGATTTGCGCGGGCGAATCAAATTCCCTGTGGCAGTGGGGGAAGCCACGATGCCTTCGCACGATTGCGGAGACGGCATCGCGGCTTCCGCCGCTCACACAACATCCGGCATCTCGCTGCCGCGCCGCACGCTGGTGCCCATCGGTGGCGGCAAGGATTCTCTGGTCAGCGTGGAGATGCTGAAGGCTGCGGGCGAGGACGCGACGGCGGCGTGGGTGGGCGTGTCACCGCTGATTGCCGCGTGCGCCGAGCGTACCGGTTTGCCGACGCTGAACATCCGGCGCGAACTGTCACCGCTCTTGTTTGAGTACAACAAGGCTGGCGCGTACAACGGTCATATTCCGGTCACCGCGATCAATTCGGCGATCCTCGCTGTAGCGTCTGTGTTGTACGGGTTCGACGCGATCGCGTTTTCCAACGAGCGCTCGGCATCGATCGCCACGCTCGAATACGACGGTCAACCGGTCAATCATCAGTGGAGCAAGAGCTGGGAATTCGAACGTGCGTTCCACGGTTTGCTGAAAGCACGAATTACGGTCGGCCTTGATTACTTTTCGTTGTTACGGCCATTGTCGGAGCTCAGTGTGGCCGAGCGTTTCGCGCGAAATTCGCGCTACGACGATGTGTTCTCCAGTTGCAACCGCAACTTCCGCATCCTCGGCCCGAAACCGGCGGATCGCTGGTGTGGTCAGTGTCCAAAATGTCACTTCGTTTTTCTTGCACTCGCGCCGTTCATGCCGAAGCCGCGCCTGCTCGCGATTTTTGGACGCAATCTGCTCGATGACATGGCGCTGGCGCCCGCCTTCGACGCGCTGATGGAATACCACGACCACAAGCCGTTCGAGTGCGTTGGCGAAGGTATCGAATCGCGCGCGGCGATGGCGACGCTCGCCGCGCGTGCCGAGTGGCGCGAGGACGCGGTCGTTGCGCGCTTCGCCGACGACATCCTGGCGCAGCTCGATGCGCGTGAAGTCAATCTCGACGCACTGCTTGCGTCGGGTGGAGAGCATCGGATTCCGGCCAGACTCGTGGGCTTGGTCGATGCGCATCGCTGAGCTTTCCGGCAAGCGTGTCGCGATCTGGGGTTATGGCCGCGAGGGCGCAGCCGCGCTGGCGGCGTTGAACACGCGATTGCCGGCGTTGCCAGTGACGTTGTTGTGCAGCGAAGCTGAGGCCTGCGTGGTGGCAGAACGGGCATCGCGCCTTGCGGCGCTCCCACCCGATGCGACGGCACCGTGCGGGAGCGCCGGAAGGGGCGCAGCTCTCGCGGTGATTACGACAGCGCCAGATGCAGACGCGCTGTCCGCCTTCGACATCGTGATCAAGTCGCCCGGTATCAGCATCTACCGCCCGGAAGTTCTGCTCGCGCAACATGCAGGCACACACTTCACTTCGGGCACCGCGTTGTGGTTCGCCGAGCACCCCGAGGCGCGTGTGATCGCGGTCACCGGCACCAAGGGCAAGAGCACGGTGACCGCGTTGATCGCGCACCTGCTGCGCGCGCGCGGCGTGCGCGTCGCACTGGCTGGCAATATCGGCTTGCCGTTGCTGGAACTGCTCGATACGGCGCAGCCGCCGGATTGGTGGGTAATCGAACTATCGAGTTTCCAGACGCGCGAGGCACACGCGGTCGATGTCGGCGTGATCAACAATCTTTACGAGGAACACCTCGACTGGCACGGTACACGCGAGCGCTACGCGGACGACAAGCTCGCGCTGGCCACCGCAGCGAAGGCGTTGGTTGTCAATGCGAAGCAACCCGAGCTGGTTGCACGCACCGGCGCGCATGTGCGGCGCAGCACATTTGGCGATGTGTCCGGTTGGCATGTCGCCGAGGGCGCTGTGTGGCGCGAAACGCAACGCGTCTTCGAGATCTCAAAGTCGCCGCTGCCGGGCCTGCACAATGCAATGAATCTGTGTGCTGCGCTGGCCGCGATCGAGGCAGCGGATGAAGATGCGCTGGCGGCTGCGGCCGGAATCGCGTCGTTCCGCCCGTTGCCGCATCGCTTGCAAACACTCGGCGAACGCGATGGATGCACGTTTGTCGACGACAGTATCGCCACCACGCCGCAGGCGACGCTGGAAGCGCTCGCGAGTTTTTCGGACCAGCCGGTGAGCGTACTCGTCGGCGGCTACGAGCGTGGTCTCGATTGGCAGGCGTTTGCCGAGCAGGTCCGTGCCACGCCGCCGCGTGCGATCGTCACGATGGGCGCTAATGGAGCGCGTATCCACGCGACCCTGCGTGCAGTTGGGGGGGATTATCGACTCGAGTCGGCAGATGCGCTGGCCGATGCATTTGCGATCGCGCGAGTGCAGACGCCAGAGGGCGGCGTCGTGCTGCTCTCTCCGGGCGCGCCGAGCTTCGATCAGTTCAAGAATTACGCCGCGCGCGGATGCGCGTTTGCACAACTCGCCGGATTCGATCCGGCGTCGATCGGCGCGATCGCCGGCCTTGGCATCGCCTGATCCTTTCACTGCGTGGATTTCTCAATGAACCTCTACCTGATCCTGGTCATGCGCAACCCCACGTTCAATCCCGTGTTGATCGGAGCCCATCTTCGATTTCTCGACGAACTGCGCGCGCAGGAACGCGTCGAACTGTCGGGCGCCTTCAGCGACCAGTCCGGGGGTGCGTGGCTGCTGCGTGCGGCATCGCTCGCCGAAGCGACGGTGATAGCCGAGCGCGATCCCCTGCACCTGCAGGGCGCGTCGACGATCACGATCCACGAATGGAACGCAAAATGACGATACCGCGGCGGCTCGAGTCGATCCGACTCTGGGATTTGCCAACCCGGCTTTTCCACTGGCTGCTGGTGGTGCTGATCACGTTGCAATTCGCAAGCGGCGAATTCGGCTTGCTACCAATGCACTGGCATTACGTGATGGGCTATACGACCCTCGCGCTGATCGTGTTCCGCGCGTTGTGGGGGTTTGCCGGCTCGCAGACGAGCCGCTTCGGCAATTTCCTGCGCGGGCCGCGCGCGGTGCTGCGCTATATCGTCGACTTGTTGCGCGGACGCGCGTCGCACGCGCCGGGGCACAATCCGATCGGCGGTTGGTCCGTGGTGCTGATGCTCGTCGTGGTGGCGATCCAGGCGATCAGTGGTCTGTTCACCAGCGATGACATCAGCGAGGAAGGGCCGCTCGTCGCCCACGTGTCGAATGCGACCGTCAAGTTGATGACGCGCATCCACCATCTCGACCGTTATGTGCTCCTGCTCCTGATCGCGCTGCATGTCGGCGCGGTGCTGCTGCATTGGGCGATCAGGAACGACAACCTCGTCGCGCCGATGCTGCATGGGCGGGTACGCATCGCGGACGCGCCCGAGTCACGCTTTGTCTCGTCGTGGCGCGCCCTGGGTTTGTTTGCGCTCAGCGCAGGCGCAGTGTGGGCGCTGGTGGCATGGAGCTCCGCCGGCTGAATCGCTGCGGCTGTTGTAGGAGCGGCGGGAGCCGCGATGCTTTTGAGCCCTCCCCTCCCAAGGGGGAGCATTTTCGACACCTCGCGAGGAGCATCGCGGCTTCAGCCGCTCCCACAAGAGCGCGGCTCCCACATAGATCGATCAATCTTCAGTGCGGTACTTGTCGTGACAGCTCTTGCACGCGCCTGCGGTCGTCTTGAACTGCTCTTTCATCTTCGCCTCGTCGCCGCCCTTGGCGATCTCGGCGAGTGCGCGCGATTGGTTTACCAGCTCGTCCATTTTGGACTTGAAGTCGTCCGGGTTCTTCCAGATGTCGGGCTTGGCCTCGGTCTTGGCACCGGTGTCGGAACCTTGCGGAAATCCTTCCATGAGCTGGGTCGTCAACGCGGCGATTCGGTCAGCATGCTTGGAGAATTCGGCACCGTCCCATGCGGTCTTGCCCTTGACCATCTGCGCCATCGGAGCAAAGTTCCAGCCGATCATCGTGTAGACGCTTTGGCGATAGTGGATCGCGGTCTCAGGTTTGACCGCCGCGGTCGCCACGGCAGCGCCGGTCAGGGTGGCGGCGACGCCGAAAACCAGTGTGATGAGTCGCATCGTGTTCTCCGATCAGGCATGGGAATGTAAAGTCTAGCACTGCGATTGCCGGCATCGGGGATGCGGCCGGCACGGCGGGCGAGCGCTATGATGCGGGTCTGTCCGGAGCTGGAGAACCACCATGCGCGCCCTGTTTTTTCCTCTCGCTTTCGCCTCCCTGTTCACCGCACCGCTGCACGCGGCCATGGTCGCCACGCCGATCAACTACGACGTCGGCGGCGAGAAAATGCAGAGCGTATTGGTCTACGACTCCGCGGTTAAGACGCCACGCCCGGGCATCGTGATGACGCCGGACTGGATGGGCATGAACGACAACCAGATTTCGCTCGCCAAGCAGATCGCCGGCAAGGACTACGTTATCCTGGTCGCCGACGTGTATGGCGTCGATGTGCGACCAAAGACGCCGGATGAGGCTGGCAAAGCGTCGTCGTCAATGTACAAGGCCCGTGGTGACTTGCGCGCACGTATCAACGCGGCACTCGATCAGCTCAAGAAGCAGGTCGGAAAGGCGCCGCTCGACGGCAAGCACTGGGGTGCGATCGGCTTCTGTTTCGGTGGCGCGACCACGCTCGAACTGGCGCGTAGTGGCGCCGACATCAATGGCGTCGTCACGTTTCACGCGAGCCTCGGATTCGATCCGGAATTCCCCGACCACATCAAGGGGAAGGTGCTGGTGCTGCACGGTGCCGACGACAAATTTGAATCGCCCGAACAGATTGCTGCGTTCCAGCAGGAAATGCGCGATGCGAAGGCCGACTGGCAATTCTTCAGCTTCGGCGGCGCGGTGCATTGTTTCGCGATCCCGACGGCTGATGGCTCGCTGCCCGGTTGCAAATACGATGCGCCCGTCGCGAAGCGCGCGTACACGCAGATGCATTTGTTCTTCGACGAGCTGTTCGGCACGCGGACTCTGGCCACTCGCGAGGCTAGTGGCGCATGAAACTCTCGACTGCGTTCAAGCGCTTTGCCAGCGGCGCGTCACGCGCGACCGGCAAGCCGATCACCTTCGTGCTTGCGGCGCTCATCGTGATCGTGTGGGCGTTCAGTGGGCCGCTATTCGGCTATAGCGATACATGGCAATTGGTCATCAATACCGGCACGACCATCATCACGTTTCTAATGGTGTTCCTGATCCAGAACACGCAGAACCGTGATTCGGAAGCGATGCACGTCAAGATGGATGAGGTGATCCGTGCGCTTGAGGGTGCGCACAACGGACTGCTTGATCTCGAAGAACTCGATGATGAAAAGCTCGACAAGATTCGCCAGCGATACCAGAAACTTGCCAAAAAAGCGCGCGCCGAAGTAGAGGCAGGTGGTGCCGACATCGGCTGCGGCGACGTGGACCAAGATGATGACGACGTTGCGGGGCGTGCGGAGCCCGATGCGGACCAGAAAAAACGCTAGCGCGTGCGGTCGATCGCGTAATCTGCCAGGACCGACAGCGCGTCGCGTGCTTCGGAAGCGGGCAGTGCATTGAGCGCTACTCGAGCAGAGTTCGCGTAATCGCGCGCTCGCTCCCGTGCAACGTCCAGCGCCTGGGTGTCTCGTATCGCCGCGAGCACCTCGTCCAGTGCGTCGAGGCCACCGTGCTGGATCGCCGAGCGCAGCATCGCCGCCTGTTTCGCGTCGCTGCGCGCGATCGCGATTATCAGCGGCAGCGTCGGTTTGCCCTCGGCGAGATCGTCGCCGATGTTCTTGCCGAGCGTGCCGGCGTCGGATGCATAGTCGAGTACGTCGTCGGCGATCTGGAATGCGTAGCCGAGATCCAGACCATACCGCGCGAGTGCGTCCTCCTGCGCGATCGGTAGGCCAGCGAGCACCGCGCCGAGGCGTGTCGCTGCGGCAAACAGCACCGCGGTCTTGCGCTCGATCACATCCAGATAGGCACCTTCGCCGGTGTCCGGATTGCCGATGTTCAGCAGCTGCAGCACCTCGCCCTCGGCGATGCGGTTGGTGGTGTCGGCGAGGATGCGCATC
>JBDTWV010000100.1:0-7393 GCA_040006495.1 Dokdonella sp. | reverse complement strand
CAGGACATCCAGGGCATCGTGACCGCGCTTAGCCTGTACAAGCTCGACAACTTCGTCTACCCGAGCACCGAGCAGGGGCTCGATGCGCTGGTCACCAAACCGGCCGGGCAGCCGGAAGCGCCGAACTGGAAAGGCCCGTATCTGGATCGTGTCGCGAAGGATCCGTGGGCACACCCCTACAAGTACGCGCATCCCGGCCAGCATGGCGACATCGATGTCTACAGCGACGGCGCGGATGGCAAACCTGGTGGCGACGGCGAGGCCGCGGATATCGGCAACTGGGATCAGTGACGTTCGACTCGCGTTGACCGCGCGGTTCGTGCGTAGCCCGAAAATGGCGATCCTCAGGTGAAAGGCGGTCCGGCCAACGAGGAAAACCGGCGCATGCAACGCGGCTTCACCTTGCTCGAAGTCCTCGTCGTCGTGGTCATCACGGCGATTCTTGTTGCGGCGCTGACGCTCTCGGTTGGCGCGACTGGCGAGCGCCAGCTCGCCAATGCGTCCGAGCGATTCCAGGCACTCCTGGCTCATGCCTGTAATCAGGCTGAACTCAGCGGACGCGAAATAGGCGTGACCATCAGTGCGGACGGCTATACGTTCATGCGGCTCGATGGTGACCACTGGCGCACGCTGCCCGGCGACGGCGAACTGCGCCCACGCCGATGGCTGACGGGGATGCGCATCGAGTTGACTCGCGAAGGGCGACCGGTGGCGCTGGCGACCGCGCAGCAAGATGCGCCGCAACTTGTCTGTTTTTCTTCCGGCGAGGCGACGCCGTTTGGACTGGTGGCAAAGCTCGGTGATGTGGCCGCGCACTATCGCGTCACCGGCAAAGACGATGGCACGCTGACCTCCGACCGTATCGAGTCGACGCCGTGAAGCGCCAGCGTGGCTTCACCTTGATCGAAGTGCTGATTGCGCTCGCCGTTATCGCGATCGCGTTGCTCGCGTTGACACGCACCGCAACCATCGAGGTGCACAGCTTCGACGGGTTGCGCGAACGCACGCTGGCCGGTTGGGTCGCGGCCGACGTGCTCGGCGATACGCGGCTGGCGACGTTGTTCCCCGCAACCGGCCGCAGCGACGGACGCATGCAACTGGGTGGCCGCGACTGGCGCTGGACACGCGATGTGAAGGCGACGCCGAACGTCGAGATCCGACGCATCGACATCAGTGTGTTCCTCGGCGATGCGTCGGCGCCATCAGCGACGCTGAGCGGGTTCGCCGGCCAGGCAGTAACGCCGTGAAGCGCGCCACGGAGAATAGGGAATCGGGAATGGGAAGACCGTGCATTTGCCGTTCCGATTCCCAATTCCCGATTCCCGATTCCCTGCCCCAACGCGGTTTCAGCCTGATCGAGCTCCTGGTCGCTCTGGTCGTGTTCGCCGCGCTCGCGGCGGCGGCCTACGGCGGGTTGAATCAAATCGCGCGCACGCGCGCCGCGTTGGCGGCGCAGCAGGATCGTTTTGCGGGAATCACGCGCGCAGTATCGGTTTTCGAGCGTGACCTGTATCAGGCCGTCGATCGCCCGGTGATCGGCAACAACGGCGCGGAGTTGCTAGCGCTGATCGGCGGCCCAAGCAGCCTCGAGTTGAGCCGGCTGGGGTTTGCCAACCCGCTCGCCGAGCCGCGTAGCAATATCGAGCGCGTCGTCTACGGGCTGGATGGCAACAAGTTGCAGCGCGGTCGCTATGCGGTACTCGATCGCGCGCCGAATTCGGCGCCAGTCGCGCGCGTGCTGATCGATCGGGTTTCCCAGTTGTATCTGCGCTATTTCGACCGTACCAGCAACACATGGAGCGATGTCTGGCCGCCGCAGGGCAGTGTTGCGGCGCTGCCGCGCGCGGTCGAATTCCGCATCACGTTCGCCGATCTCGGCGAAGTCCGGCGTGTCGTTGAATTGCCATCGGCGTTTCTGTCCTCGAGTGGTGGTTCACCCGGGCCGGGGCAAACCCCGTGAATGTCTTGCCGAAGCGCCAACGCGGCGTCGCACTGCTGGTCGCGTTGCTGGTCGTCGCGCTAGCGGTGATTTTGATCGCCGCACTGCTCGATCGCGGCGAACTGGCGCTCGCGCGCACACGCAATGCGCTGCGCTCGGAGCAGGCGCAAGCGTATGCGCAAGGTCTGGAGCTGTTTGCCGCGCAGATTCTTGTGGCGACTGGCAACCAACACCTCGATACGAACGCCAGCCCGTGGGCGCTGCCGCTGCCGCCACAACCGGTGCCAGGCGGCATGATCAGCGCGACGATGCGCGATCTCAATGGCTGCTTCAACCTGAATAATTTGTCGGCGCATGGCGGCAACCCGACGCTGTGGGCGCCGATCTTCCGCAACCTGCTGGTCGCGGTCGGTGCTGACCCGAATCTGGTCGAACCGGTCGAAGGTTGGCTGGGCAATGGCGGTTCCGCGGCCACCGACACGAATTACTATCTCGGCTTGCCGGTAGCGTATCGACCGCGCAATAACTGGTTCGTGCACGTTTCGGAATTGCGCCTCGTACGCGGTGTGACGGCAGACGTGTATGCGCGCCTCGCGCCGAATGTCTGCGCGTTGCCGCCGCCGACAAAAGTGAATGTCAACACCGCGACGGTCGCAGTGCTGCGCAGTCTCGGCGACAAACTGAGCCAGGCCAGCGCGGAAAAGCTCTGGAATGGTGGGCAGGCGAACTATTTGGAGCCGAATGCGTTTGCGCAGGCTGCGATGGATCCGAGTGTGTTGACGCGCTTGAACCTGTTGGGCGTGAACAGCGCCTACTTCCTCGCGCGCGGTGAAATCACCCTCGACGATATCCCATTCACGTTCTACAGCCTGATCGCGCGCGGGACCGGCGCAACTGGCGGCGTTCGCGTGCTCGAACGCAGTCGCGGCAGCGATGATGCGCTAGTCGCACCCGCGCCGGTCAAGACTGCCCTTGCGCACCAAAAGGCGCCCGAATGACGCGCCCGGCCTGCTCGCGATCTCGTCTACAATCGCTGCGCTTGACGCCATTTCCAATCTGATTCCCTGTTCCCACGCCCACCCACTGCACATGTCCGATCGTTTGCTGTTGCGCATCGCCTCTGATGGCGGCCTCACCTGGCTGCGCCAAGTCGGTGGCGCACGCGCGTCGGGTGCGTCCGCTGCCGGCCCGCCACCCGAGAGTACAGTGGAAGCGGCAGGCGAAATCGTCGTGTTCGTGCCCAGCGAAGATGTGCTGCTGACCTCGACACAGCTGACCGCACGCAACCGCGCGCAGCTATTGCAGGCGTTGCCGTTTGCGATCGAGGACCAGTTGTTGAGTCCGGTCGATGCGCTGCATTTCGCGGCAGCGCAGGGCAGTGCCGATCCGATCGGGGTTGCGGTCGTCGCAAAAGGAAAATTGAATGCATGGCTTGCGCAATTGCGCGCAGCGGGCATCCGACCCGATGTGCTGGTGCCCGATGCGCTGGCGCTCCCCATGTCGGATCAATCGGCGACGCTGCTGATCGAAGGCGCGCGCGCCACGGTTCGCCTCGCGCCGTGGTCCGCGTTCGCGTGCAGCGTGGACGAATTGCCGCATTGGTTGGCGTTGGCACGGGCGCCCGATTCGCCCATGCCGCTCGATGTCCATGATTTCCGCGATGCGCCGGCACTCGCGTTGCCAGCGCCGATCGGGGCCTATCGGGAACGACAGCACGATACGCTGGCTTTTCTCGGCGCGAATTTCGCGGTGCCTCCGCTGAATCTGCTCGATGGCCCATTCGCGGCCGACCATCGCCAGGCGCGTGGCACGCGCTGGTGGCGCATCGCGGCAGCGCTGGCTGCGGCCATCGTGATTCTGGCGGTCGCGAATCTCGGCGTCGATGTCGTGCAGCTGTCGCGCACCTCGGCGCGCATGGATACGCTGGCGCGCGAAGCCGTGCGCGGCGCGTTTCCGGATATCGACGCAACGCAACTGGCGCGCCTCGGTCCCGAACAGTTGATGCGCGGACGTCTTGCGCGCATCCATCCGGGCGGCGAATCGAGCGGCATCCTGCGCGTGCTTGCGCAGATCGCGCCGGTGCTCGGTACCACCACACGGATCCAGACCCGCGGCATGGAATATCGCAACGGCACATTCGAGCTGGCCCTGCGTGCACCGGATGTCGCCGCGCTGGACAGCGTGCGCGAGCGCCTCGCCGCGACGCCGGGCCTGAAGGCCGAGGTGACCGTGGCCAATCCCGGCGCGGATGGCGTCGATGGTCGTATCCGCATCACCGGCGGCGCGCCATGATCGCCGCGTGGTGGCAGGGATTGGCCGCGAACGAGCGCCGCATGCTGAAGATCGGCGCGGTTGTGGTCGCGCTGCTGCTCGGATGGGCGCTGGTCTGGCATCCGCTGGTGACCAAGCGCGTCCAGTTGCAGCAGGACATCGACAACCAGCGCCGTGATCTGGCCTATGTGCGCATGGGCGCGGCAGAACTGCGCAACCAGCAGGCTGCCGGCACGCGTTCGCGTGGGGATCGGCAAGGCAAATCATTGCTGGCACTGGCCGATGCAACTGCGCGCGGCGGTGGCCTTGAAGGCGCACTGAAGCGCGTAGAACCGGTCGGCTCCAACAGTGTGCGCGTGACCTTCGACGGCGCGAGTTTCGACGCCCTGGTGGGCTGGATCGAAGCGCTCTCAACTACCTATGGCGTCGAAGCAAGCGATTTGTCTGCGGATCGTGCCGAAGGCGTTGGCCTCGTCAATGCGCGTGTGACCCTGCAGGATGCGCCCTGAGCGCTCTGGGTCGCGCGGCATCACCACGTAAGCGGCAAACCTCCCCGAGGTGCGCCTGCATCGCTACAATCTGCGCCGCTCCCAACGCAGCTGCGATGCGCAGACGTTGATTCCCTTCGCGCAGGCCGATTCCCGATCGATGCCCGGCCCGAGGCTCATTTGAATACAGACTGTCGGCATGCGAATTCTGAAAATTTTGATTGGCTTGTGCGTGCTCGCGGCGATTGTCGCGGGCATCTTTGCGTGGACGCTGCCAGCCGATGTCGGCTACCGCTATGGTGCGAAGTACATTGCGCCGCTTGCGTTGACCGGAATCCGCGGCACGGTCTGGGACGGGCATGCCGATGGCATCAGCGCATTCGGGCGCGATCTGGGCGAACTGGACTGGCGCGCGCAGAAAGTCCCGTTGCTTCGGGGTAAGTTGGTCACGGATGTCCGCATTCAAGGCGCTGATGTCGACGCGGCTGGCACACTGATCCGCGGCAGACACTCACTTTCGGTACGCAACCTGCGCTTCGGATTTCCGGCGGCGTTGTTGGAACCGGCGCTCGACATTGGCCAGTTGAAATTGCTCGGCAGCATCAACGGGGTGATCGATAGCGTTACATTGGCCAACGCGAACTTCGGCAATGTGAGCGGAAGCGCACGCTGGAGCGATGCCGGCGTTTCCGGCCAGGCCGAGGCACGCTTTTCGGATCTGCTGGCGCAATTCGCGTCACAACCGGACGGCAGCATCGCCGGTACCGTGCACGATGAGGGCAAGGGCAACCTCGCGGTCAATGGCACGTTCCAGGTCCGTCTTGGCACGTTCGATGTCGAAGTCACGCTCGCGGCGCGCCATGACGATCCGCAAGTGGCAGAGACGCTGCGCTACGTCGGCCAGATGCAAGCCGATGGCTCCTCGAAACTGATCGTGCACGGCAGCATGCTCAAGGTATTTTGAGCATGCTGCCGGTGGTTTTCCTCGAACGCGCACTCGCGGCGGCACAGCGCGCCGCCGATGCCGCCGAGGCGATTGTCCGACCACGCTTTCGCAGCGGCGCGTTCTCGGTGGAGACCAAGGCAGATGCTACGCCGGTAACCGAAGCCGATCGCGACGCCGAGGCGGCGATCAAACGCGTGTTGCGCGAAACCTTTCCGGAACACGCGTTTTACGGTGAGGAAGAGGGTCGCGAAGGTGGCGGCGATTTCCTCTGGCTGATTGATCCGATTGACGGTACCAAGGCGTTCGTTCGCGGTTATCCGATGTTCTCGACCCAGATCGCGCTGATGCATGCGGGGCAACTCGTGCTCGGCGTATCTGCGGCCGGCGAGTACGGCGAGCGTGCCTGGGCGGTGCGGGGCGGCGGGGCGTATCTGCGCTGCGATGATGGCCACGCCGTGCCGTTGCGTGTGGCGCAGGCACGTGATTTCGATGCTCAAGCAGCGATTTCGACCGGCAACTTGAAATCGCTGGCCGCGTCGCCGGTGCGCTGGAATGCGCTGGCCGGCCTCGTGCGTCGGGTTGGCCGCATTCGTGGCTATGGCGATTTCCTGCACTATCACCTGCTCGCGCGCGGTGCGATCGATCTGGTGATCGAATCGGACCTCAACATCCTCGATATCGCGGCGCTGGTCGTGATCGTGCGCGAGGCCGGCGGCGAGTTCACCGATCTCGACGGTGCGGCCATCGGCCTCGACACGCGCAGTGCGCTGGCCGGAAATGCGGCGCTGCATGCGCAGGCGCTGCGTGCATTCGCCGATACGGAACAATAACCGCGGCCCCCATGCGGCGATGCAGACGCCGCCGCGGGCTCGCGTAGAATGGCGGCATGTTGAAGCCACCGGTCATCCATGCGACACGCGCGATCGACGCCAGCCGCTTCCTGCGCGCCGAAGAAGTCGATCTTGAATTCTCCAATGGCGAGCGGCGAACGTTCGAGCGCCTGCAAAGCTCCGGGCTCGGTGCGGTAATCATCGTGCCAATGCGTGATGACGACACCGTGCTGCTGGTGCGCGAATACGCGGTCGGTGTGGATCGCTACGAACTGGGCCTGCCCAAAGGCCGTCTCGACCGCGACGAAACCGCGGAGCAGGGTGCGAATCGCGAGCTGAAGGAGGAAGTCGGTTTCGGAGCGCGCCAGCTGCAGATCCTGACCAATCTCACGGTATCGCCTGCTTACATGACCGCGATGACGCATGTCGTGCTCGCGCGTGACCTGTATCCGGAACGCCTGGTCGGCGATGAGCCGGAACCGCTCGAGGTGGTGCCGTGGAAAATGTCGCAATTGCATACTTTGATCGGTCGCCCGGAGGTGAGCGATGGCCGCTCGATCGCGGCATTGTTCATCGCTCGTGAGTATCTCGCCGGACGGGTCCGGCCACAGCCATGAACCATGATCTGGAGCATCTCGTTCGCGCCGCCGCCGACATTGCGCAGCGCGCGGCTACCGCGATCCTCGATGTCTACAAATCCGATTTCGCAGTCGAACGCAAGGACGACGCGTCGCCGCTGACCGAGGCTGACCTTGCTGCACATCGCATCATCGTCGACAGCCTCGCGACGCTCACGCCGCAGTTGCCGGTGTTGTCCGAGGAATCGGCGGCGATCGACTGGAGCGAGCGCTCGCAGTGGACGCGCTACTGGCTGGTCGATCCGCTCGATGGCACGCGTGAGTTCGTCAAGCGCAACGGC
>JBDTWV010000099.1:0-7453 GCA_040006495.1 Dokdonella sp. | reverse complement strand
CGTTGGAATGCTGCGCAGTTGCAGCGCTTCGTAAAACTGTTCGGCTTCGCTGTCGGGTGTGCGGAAATCGTTCGATCCAACCACGAGCAGGGTCGGCGTCTTGACGTTGCCGACCAGCGACAGCGGCGAGCGCGCCCAGTACCCGGTCGGGTCCTCCCACGGGAATTTTCCAAACCAGTAGCGTGCGAAGTACGGCGTCATGTCCGAGGTCAGCACGAAGCTTGACCAGTTGATGACCGGTTTCTGCGATGCGGCCGCGCGGAAGCGATGGGTCTTGCCGACGATCCATGCAGTCAGCAAGCCGCCGCCCGATCCACCGGTCACGAACAGGTTGCCAGCATCGATGAAGCCTTTGGCGATCGCTGCATCGACTGCGCTCATCAAATCGTCGTAGTCGTGCGCTGGATAGGTTTTGTCGATCTGATTCGCGAACTGCTCGCCGTATCCGGTCGATCCACGTGGGTTGATGTAGAGCACAGCGTAACCCGCAGCAGCGTACAACTGGTCATCCGTTGAGAACGTCGGACCGTACGCAGCGAACGGGCCGCCATGGATTTCGAGGATCAGTGGATACTTGTGCGAGTCTCGAAAATCCGGTGGGGTGACCAGCCATGCGTCGATCGGCAACTTGTCAAACGCGGTGACCTCGATCTTTTGCACATTGCCCAGGGTCTTGTCCGCGAGTGATGTTGCGTTGAGATGGGTCAGTTGTCGCGCTGCGCCGCCGCGCGTTATCCAGATATTGGAGGGGCGCTGCGTCGTGCCGCTGGTAAATGCGACGGTGCCATCATGGGCCACGCTGAACTCGCCACCGCTGTAGGGGCGGTCGAACTCATCGCCAGTCAGGTGCTCGGCGACGGTGCGGATCGATCCGTCCATTCCGACCCGGGCAACACGAACGCTGCCGTGTTCGTCGTAGGCGACATAGATCGAGCGGCTGTCGGCGGCCCAGACCGGAGTGCCCACGCTCCGATCGAGATTGGCGGTCAGCACACGGGAATTGCTGCCATCGCGGTCCATCACCGACAGTTGAAAATCCTGATGGCCGAGGTATTTGTCGTCAAATCCGGTATACGCGATTGATTTGCCGTCCGGCGACATGGTTGGCGCGTTGTCCGGTCCGTTGCGATGAGTGAGCGTGCGCACATCGCGGCTGTCGATCGAGACCTCATGCACCTCGGAGTTGACGAGCTCGCGCTGCCAGTCAGCCGAAAGATTCGCGCTGAACACGACCGAGCGGCCATCATGCGACCACGCCATATTTCCGCCTGCGTTGCGCGCGCCGAAGGTCAGTTGCATCGGCGCACCACCATCGGCGGGCACCCAGAAAATCTGCTCGTACCCAGGTTTCGAGTAGCCGCCCCCATCGGTGCGATACACGACCGTGTCGATCACCTGCAAGGGCTCGGCCCATTTCGCATTGGCCGGTTTGTCCGGCGCTTTGCCGAGTTTCGCCGCTTCGTCGGGAACGAACATTGCGTACGCGATTCGTTTGCCGTCCGGGGACCATGTAATTGCGTGCGGGGTGTTGGGCAGGCCGGTGATGCGCGCGGTTGCGCCGGTCTTGATCCAGCGTACGTAAAGCTGCGCACCGACTTCGTCATCCACACTAGATATATAGGCGAGAGCGCTGCCATCCGGCGACCAACGAGGTTGTTCGTGCGAACCGGGTCCGCTGACCAGTGGCATCTGCATCCCGCTCGCGATGTCGATCGACCAGATCGACGCGCGCGTGCGATCGGTCATGATGTCGTTCGCGCGCCTTACGTAAGCGATCGTTTTGGCATCCGGCGCGATCTGCGGATCACTTGCGATTTCCAGGTTGAACAAATCGGCTCCGCTCAGAACTCGTGATGGGCCACTTGTCGGCGTGGCAAAAGCGGGACCGGCAACTAAAACCGCCAGCAACAATGCGAACAGTCGAATCGGTGTGGCCATCTATTGTTCCTCAGTACAATCAACAGGTTCCGGCTGCCACGTGGGCGTGCAACGCGCAAGTGGGAGTGCCCGGCAAGGCGTGATTTCAGACAATAGCGCTCTCACGGCAAGGATGTCGTGTGCAGTTAGTGGGGGATGCCGTGCGTCGCCGTCCATCGGACGTGATGAGAATCGTGTGGCCGTGAGCCGCACGTCGCTATTTGATGTGTTCCGCATCAGCCCGGGCCAACCGTCATCAGGCAGAACGCAGCGCTAGTCGATCAAGGCGCGCCAGCGTCGGCAAGCCGGCCATCGGTCCTTCGAAGGCGATCGGGCATATAGGCGTGCCGGTGACTTGCCCTCGTTTGTCAGTGCCTCGGTACGGTCCAGATCAGGGCGCAGCCTCGAAGCCGTTGTGGAAGAGACCATCGGCTTGGTTGTCGTACACATGCAGGTTCACCGTGCCACCGCTAATACTGAGCCCCTGCGGCGCGACGCACATCTGGATGGTGTGTGCGCCATCGTAATCGTTGAATGTGATTTGCGCGGTCAGGCTGGGGCAGCCGAGGGCGGCGGCGCTGGCGCTTTCCGGTTGCGGCACATCGGTCGCAAGAGCCAATGCCATCGAACTGCCGAGTGAAATTGCGAGGATTGAACGGATTGCCATGTGCAGGGATTTGTCCCGTTCGGGTCTGCTTCGTCAGACGTCGGAACGCGAGAGGATTCCCGCGAACATGCGGTGCACCCTATGCAACGTGGCGACATGAAAAAGTAAAGAGAAGCGAAATATTTCCGAAGCTGACACAGGCCGCGGCGCATTGGAGCGGCGGCGCGGATCGTGAGAATCCCTCGCCAGGGCAGGTTGGGCTCAGCTGCCGATATCCTCATTCCACAATGCGGGCTTGGCAGCGATGAACTCACGCATCAATGCGATGCAAGTCTCATCCTGAAGTACCGTCACGCGGACGCCACGCTGGCGAAGCAGCTCTTCTTCGCCCATGAAGGTTCGGTTCTCACCGACAATCAAATTCGCAATTCCGTATAACAGGATCGCGCCGCTGCACATCGGGCACGGTGACAGCGTCGTGTAGAGCACCGACTCGCGATACACGCTGGCCGGTTGGCGACCGGCGTTCTCGAATGCGTCCATTTCGCCATGCAGGACGGCACTGCCTTGCTGAACCCGTCGGTTGTGGCCACGACCGATGATGCGCCCCTGATGCACGATCACCGAGCCGATCGGGATGCCTCCTTCCTCCAGGCCACGTTGCGCTTCGTCGATGGCGGCCCGCATGAATTCGTCCATTGCCATCGCCTTGCGTGTTGAACGGGACCGGGACCGTAGCGCATGGCTGCACGATATTGAAGGGGCGGTGCGCCGCGTTTGAGCGCGGCTCAGTCCAGATCGGTCATCAACGTAGCGCGTGCGTCGGCGGCCAGTGTGATCGCGGCGCGATAGTGTGGATGGTTGACCACGAATCCCATCGACGCGCCCGCATGCAAGGCTGCGATCATCGCCGGCGTGAGTTCGAAGCGCAGGAAATGTACCGCGGACGTCTTGGTGTCATTGCTGCGCTCCAGGTCTTCATCGGCGATCGCGAATACCGGCGTTTCGCCTGCGACATCGAGGGCTATCATTCGCTCGACGCCGCGCAAATGCTGTAGTTCGAGTTTGCGGATTTCGACGTCGTCGTACTCGATCAGCAGCGTTGCCTTGAGATTCGCCCCGTCCGGGATCAGCGGATTGTAGGTGTCCAGTTCCGCGGCTATCGCGGCTGGCTCGAAGATGCGCTCGATGCGCAACATCTCCTGCACCTGGTATTGCACGGTCAAGCGGTCTTCGAAGATCAAGGTGAAGTGCGCACCCAGATGCACGCGACGCTGCTGCTTGTGGGCGAGTACACGGGCGCGAAACGCACTGCGTTCGCGCGCGTAATCCTCGAGCTTCATCAGGTCGGCATGCGTCAGTTTTTGCATGGATCAGATTCCGTAGGCATGACGCAGCAGGCTGATGGGACTTTCTGCAGCCGGGTGATCGTTCAGACCGTGCGCGAGGTGCGATCCGGCCATCGGGCAGTCGCTGGCAAAATGGTCGGGGGCCGCTTGCGTGATGCGTGCTTCGACCGGCTTGGCGATCTTGCGCGAGATTGCGTAGGTCGCGGTCTTCACGCCGTAGGTGCCATCGTGTCCTGAGCAGCGCTCGATCGCGGTGACCTCGGTACCTGGAATCAACGCGAGCACGTCGCGCGTCTTCGGACCGATGTTCTGCACGCGTTGATGGCAGGGCGCGTGCCAGACCACCTTGCCGAGCGGATTCGTGAACTGGGTTTTCAGCCATCCGGCCTGATGGCGCTGCCAGAGATATTCGAACGGGTCGAAGATGTGGCGTTTGACCAGTTGCACGTCCTCGTCGTCGGGGAACATCAGCGGCAGTTCCTGCTTGAACATCAGCACGCAGGACGGGATGGCCGCACTGATGTCCCAGCCGTCACGCACCGCGGCGACGAGTACAGGAATATTGGTTTCCTTGTATTTGGCGACGCCGTCGAGATCGCCGAGTTCGAGCTTGGGCATGCCGCAGCACACCTCATGCTCGACGAGTTTCACCGCGATGCCGTTGTGGCCGAACACGGCGGCGAGATCCTCGACCGCTTTCGGCAGAGACACGTTGCAGTAGCAGGTCGCGAACAGGGCAACCTTGCCGCGCGTGCGCCCGGCGACTTGCGCGGCATTGGTGCTTTCATCCAGATGCTTCAGGCGGCGCCGCGCGGTGTCACTGTGGTACACCGGCAAGCGCGCGTCGGGGTGCACGCCGAGCGCCTTGTCGAGCAGCGCACGCGTCGGCTTCGCGCGGTTCGCCGCATTGACCACGTCGACGATGATCGGGATCGAGGCGAGCTTACCAACTGCGGTGGTGCTGGACAGGATCTTCGCTGCGAAGGTCGTCTCTCCGCGTTGGTGCGCGGCGGCCTTGGCGCGCAGCATCACATGGGGGAAATCCACGTTCCATGGATGCGGCGGCACGTAGGGACACTTGGTCTGGTAGCACAGGTCGCACAGATAGCATTGCTCGACGACCTTCGGGTAATCGGCCTTGGCCATACCGTCGACTTCCATCGTCGTGGATTCGTCGACGAGGTCGAACAGGGTAGGGAACGCATTGCACAGGCTGACGCAGCGCCGGCAGCCGTGGCAGATATGGAATACGCGTTCCATTTCCGCTTCCAGCGCGCCTTGGTCGTAGAACTCAGGGTTCTTCCAGTCCAGCGGGTGTCGGGTCGGTGCTTCGACGCCACCTTCGCGCGTGCTGCTGATTGGCTCGGCCATATCTGCTCCCCATCATTGCGACCGGCAAGGGCGATGCCGGCGTCGCGCTGCAGAATCGCTGCACGCGCGAGCGCCGTTGGTGGCCATCGCGCGCTGCGGCGCTGCTGCATTGCTGGTTGGCACTGACTCAGGCGACTTCGCCCAGCGCCTTGGTAAAGCGGTTTGCGTGGGAGCGCTCCGCCTTTGCGAGTGTTTCGAACCAGTCCGCGATCTCGTCGAATCCTTCCTCGCGTGCCGCTTTGGCCATGCCGGGATACATGTCGGTGTACTCGTGGGTTTCGCCGGCGATCGCGCTTTTGAGGTTGGCGACAGTGTCGCCGAAAGGCAGGCCGGTGGCTGGGTCGCCTACCGCTTCCAGATATTCCAGATGGCCGTGCGCGTGCCCGGTCTCTCCTTCTGCAGTGGAACGGAACACCGCAGACACATCGTTGTGACCTTCGACGTCGGCCTTCTGCGCGAAGTACAGATAGCGGCGATTCGCCATCGATTCACCGGCGAATGCGTCCTGCAGGTTCTTCTCGGTACGTGATCCTTTCAGGTTACTCATGGTGTCACCTCGTGGCGTGGGGCTGGAATTGTGCGCACTGCCGTGCAGCGCGCCCGATTCGAGCCTAGCCCTCACGCGCGGCAAAGTGAAGTCGACGGTCGCAATCGTATCGATCTATGCCGTGTATCGCAGAAAGGTCATGCACGCGATCTCTGTGGTCCCTTGGATGCATGCGAAATGCCGTTTCGGTTGGCTGAACACTTCCACCCGCGCAGCGTGCTCGGCGAAAGCCGATCGGCTTGATCACGGTCTTGTATGCCACTGAGCCGATCCCGTTCACCGATGGCAGGGCTGCTGCGATGAAGAAATCCACCGGACCCTTCAGCCCCGCGCGCCGCGGCATGTTGCGCATGCTGATCGCTGGCGGCGCCGCATGCGCCTGTGCGGGCATCTATCTGGCGCAACCGCACCGCGCGCAAGCAGAAGGACGCGCGACGTTCGAAGTCACCCACAGCGCTGCCGAGTGGCTCGCCCTGCTGGGAGCCCAGCGCTATGCGGTATTGCGCCAACAGGCCACCGAACCGCCATTCAGCAGCCCGCTCGACGTTGAGCATCGCGCTGGTGTATTTGCGTGTGCTGGCTGCGCATTGCCGCTGTTCTCCTCGGCGACCAAATTCGACAGCGGCACGGGCTGGCCCAGCTTCTGGAAGCCATTGCCGAATGCGGTCAAAGAACTCAATGACGGATCGCTCGGCATGTCGCGTACTGCCATCGATTGCCGGCGCTGTGGCGGACATCTCGGCCATGTATTCGATGACGGGCCGGCGCCAACCGGACTGCGCTATTGCATGAACGGTTTGGCGCTTCAATTCACGCCTTCCGCCACCTCACCCGACGCCCATTCCTGAGCAGGAGCGATTCGATGCACATGATCTTCAAATCCCGGGGTGGCCATGGGTCGTTGCGCTGGGTCGCACTGCTGTTGATGGGATCGCTGGCCATCAACGCGTGTCTGCCCGCCGCTGAACCCGCCACGATGATTCCGGCGCCGGTCTTCGACGAACCGGCTGCCAGCCGCGCGGCGACCGAGACTGCGGTGCTCGCTGGTGGTTGCTTTTGGGGGGTCCAAGGCGTGTTTCAGCACGTCAAGGGTGTAGTCGAGGCAACATCTGGATACACGGGTGGTGCGAGCAACACGGCCCATTACGATGACGTGAGCACGGGCACTACAGGTCACGCCGAATCCGTGCAGGTGACCTACGATCCCAAACAGATCAGCTACGGAGGTCTGTTGCAAATTTATTTTTCCGTTGCACACGACCCCACCCAGATCAACCGGCAAGGGCCTGACTCGGGTACGCAGTATCGATCTGCGGTGTTTCCGCGCGATGCCATGCAGCAAAAGATCGCTGCTGAGTACATCGCGCAGCTCGGTCAGGCACAGGTATTTGGCGAGCCGATCGCGACGCGCATCGAGATGGGAAAGAAGTTCTATCCAGCCGAGGCCTACCATCAGAACTTTCTCACGTTGAATCCGACCTACGGCTACATCGTCGTCAACGACTTGCCGAAAATCGAGCATCTGCACAGCGTGTTTCCGCAGCGCTATCGCGATCAGCCTGTGCTGGTAGCGGCCACCTCAAACTGAGAGCCTTCAGAACGGGTACCACAATGCGGTCCACGTAGCTCATGAATCGAGCGTTGTCGTTGACGGTCCGCTTG